>JACCWU010000208.1 GCA_013697465.1 Actinomycetota bacterium
GAGCATGGGGAACCTCCCGGTTCCCCACACCCCTCCACGCCCACGGGCCGCTGGCCGGCCCGTGAGAGAGCGGCTTCGGGTCGCGGTGCTCGCCGGCGGTCGTTCGAGCGAGCATGCGATCTCGCTCGCCTCGGCACAGTCGGTGCTCGAAGCGCTCGATCCCGAAAGGTACGAGGCGACGACGATCGAGATCGCACGGGACGGACGGTGGCAGCTGACGAGCGGGCCCAAACCCCTGGCTGGGCCAGATCCGACAGCTGCGACCGCGCCGGTGGCGACGCTTCCGGTGATCGCGGACTCCACCCCCGCGGCCGCGCTGGGCCGTATCGACGTCGTGCTGCCGATCCTCCACGGCCCGTTCGGCGAGGACGGCACGGTCCAGGGACTGTTGGAGCTCGCCGGCGTCCCCTACGTCGGCGCCGGAGTCGCCGCCTCCGCGCTCTGCATGGACAAGGATCTCTTCAAGGCCGTCCTCCGCGACCGCGGGATTCCGGTTGCGCGGAACGTCACGTTGCGAGACGGCGACGCGTCCGACCACCCGTTCTCGTATCCCGTCTTCGTGAAGCCCGCACGGCTCGGCTCGTCGGTGGGCATCTCCAAGGTGCACGGACCGAACGAGCTCGAGGACGCCGTGGCGCTCGCGCGCCGACACGACGACAAGGTGCTGATCGAGGAGTTCGTGACCGGGACCGAGGTCGAGTGCGGCGTCCTCGGCAATCGCGATCCCGTGGCCTCGGCCGTGGGTGAGATCGTCGCGCACGCCGAGTGGTACGACTATGCCGCCAAGTACGACGAGGGCGGAATGGACCTGATCGTCCCGGCCCGAATCTCCCCCGAGACGGCGGAGGAGGTTCGCCGCCTCGCGGTCGAGTCGTTCGTCGCCACCGAGTGCGAGGGCATGGCGCGCATCGACCTGTTCGTCCGGCCCGACGACGAAGTCGTGGTGAACGAGATCAACACCATCCCCGGCTTCACCTCGACGAGCGTCTACGCGAAGCTCTTCGAGGCGTCGGGAGTCCCGTACGGCGACCTCCTCGACCGCTTGATCGAGCTCGCCCTCGAGCGGCACGAACGCCGCTCGTCACTCCTGTACTAGAGCCCGGCGATCAGGGGCTCGGTCTGGGTGCCATGCCAGGAGAGCCCTAGCGCCGCGAACTGCTCCTGCGCTCTCGCGAGGAGGTCGTCGTCATCTCTCGCCGCCCCAAGCGCGCGCAGGGCGAATGGTTCCGTGTACGTGCCGCCCTGCACGAGCGCCGGCGCCTCCCGTTCGATGGCCTCCCGATCGCCGAGCGCGAGCAGCCCGTCCAGTCGAGTCGCGAGAACGCCTGGCCCCCACACGAACGAGCGCTCGATCGGCAGCGCGAGAAGCGCCTCGGCCACTGCTCGGTTTCCCTGCGCCAGTGCCGCGCGCAGGCGAGGAGCGCTGAGGTAGGTCTCGTATCCCGCGCCAACCATGCGCTCGGCGTCTCTTTCCAGCTCGATGGATCGCGCTTCGTCTCCGAGGAACAGGTGCGCGGCCGCAAGGAGGAGCAGTCCGCGCGGATTTCGCACGCACGGCGTCGCCAGGTTCTCGGCGATGGCGTTCGTGGCGTGATCCGTCTCGCCCGCGAGCGCCTCCCAATCACCAAGCGCGTCTGCGATCTCGAGCTGCAGTGAGACCGCGTGCACGCGGTGGTGCGGCGAGAGCCGCCGAGCGAGCTCCGTGTGCAGCGCCGCAAGCCGCCGCGCCTCCTGAAACTGCCCGACGACAATCGCGACCGGAACGCCCGACTCATAGACCTCGCAGAGATGATCGGGATCGTCCGATCAGGCTCCGGTTCAACCTGATCGACCACATGGCAGACCGAATGGACGCCTGGAAGGCGAGGAACGCATAGGTGTCGGCTCGTTCCGCGTCGTCGAGTGGTCCCTCGAGCGAGCGCAGAAGGGCGACACGCATGCCCTCGCCGTCGTAGCGAAGAGCCTGAGTCCGGCCGACCTCCCGCCAGAGCAGGGCCAGCTCGTAGGGGTCGTCGCAGAGAGCGATGCCGCGGTTCAAGAGCTCGATTGCCTCTTCCATCTCGTAGCGGCCTCTCGCGAGCTCGCCCGCACGGCGAAGCCAGTGCACGGCGCGCGCGCGCAGCCGTTCGAGCTCGTCCGGATCGTCCCCCCAAGCCAAGTCGGCGTCCTCCGGTCGCACCGCCTCCGAGTAGTGATACGCGAGGAGCGACGCGGACTCGTCCTTGGCCATCTCCGATCGCTCGAGCCAACTGGCCAGCGCGGCGTGCAGACGTCCACGCCTGGCCTTCGGGATGCTCGTGTACGCGACCTCCCGCGTCAGCGCATGCTTGATCGCGTAGTGCGGCTCGCCTGCGCTCGGCGAACCTCCTGCGCGACGAATGAAGTCACGCTCCTCGAGGAGGCCGAAGTCGGGCTCGTCGCCGTGGAGGAGATGAACGACCGAGCCGGGCCAGAAGCTCCGGCCCACCACGGATGCCGCTTGCAGCGCTGCTTTCTCCGTCGGCGGAAGTCGATCCATTCGCGCGGCGAGGACGGCGTGGACGGTGTCGGGGACCGAGAATCCTGCGGGGGCCTCGCCGACGACCCACTCGCCTTCGCGACGCTCGAGTACGCCCGCATCCACGAGCGCCCCGACGAGCTCTTCGACGTAGAAAGGGTTTCCCTCCGCGCGCCCGACGACGAGATCCCGAAGTTCGGCCGGCAGGTCGACCGAGAGCAGCTCGTCGACCATGCGCGACGCCGCTTCGGTCGGCAGCGGCTCGAGCCAGATCGTCGTC
>JACCWU010000228.1 GCA_013697465.1 Actinomycetota bacterium
AGCAGGAAGGTGAAGTTCGAGCCGCCCCCTTCGCCGATCCGTCGCGCCCGCACGTCGCCCGAGCCGAGCCCGTGCTCGTCGAGAAACGCCTGAACACGGTCGAGCACGAGCAGCGGCGGCCTGTTCACGTCTGGGGCAGCCGCCGCAGTCTCGACGATGTCGCCCGGCGACCCGGCAGCACCGTGCCCGGGAGACGAATGCATCGTGCGATCCTATGGCGCGATGCGCCGACGGCTCTATCTGATGCGGCACGGAGCGGTGTCGTACTTCGCCGCCGACGGAAGGCCTTCCGATCCGGAGAAGGTCTCGCTCACCGACCAAGGTCGAGCGCAGGCCGAGGCGGCGAGGACTCTGCTCGAGCCCGTGACCTTCGACCGCGTTCTCACGAGTGGGCTCCCTCGCACGGTAGAGACGGCGGAGATCGTGGCTCAGAGCCACGAGGGAGTGATCGAAGAGTGGCCCGAGCTGCGAGAGCTCCGCGGCGAGCGGCTGTCCTCGATCCCGGAGGAGGAGCTAGAGGCCGAGTTCGTCCACGCCTTCCGCGGAGTGGTTCCGAACGACAAGCGCTTTCTGGCCGGAGAGACGATCGGCGCGCTCTTCGACCGCGTTCTCCCCTCGCTCGAGCGGCTGCTCGGCGACCGCGACTGGGACATCGCGCTCGCCGTCCTGCACGGCGGTGTGAACCGCGCCATCCTGTCCTACGCGCTGACCGGAAAGCGGATGTTCCTCGGACACTTCGAGCAGGCGCCGGGCTGCGTCAACGTCGTCCACGTCGGCGATGAGTGGCCCGAGAACGCGATCGTCCGCGCGGTCAACGTCGCGCCACTCGATCTCCTCCACTCGACGACGCGACTGACGACGATGGAGGGTTACTGGGAGGAGCTCCAGCAGAGCGGGTGACAGTCACCAGGACAGGTCCCGGTGACCGTCACCGTGCTTCTCGCTAACGCGGGCGGCCTTCGACGAGCGGGCCGACCGGAGTCCACGCGCCGTTCGCGAAGCGCTGGAGCCGCATCTGGCTCACAATGAAGTGGTCAGTCCTGCTCGTCTTGATCTTGACGCCGTCGAGCAGGAAGCGATTCGTCGAGTTGAGGCTCAGGAGCCCATTCATGTAGGACGCCCGGGTCGGCTTCTTGCCGGCCTTGTACATCGCCTGCACGAATGTGTCCGCGAGCGCGAAGCCGTACATGTACAGCTGGTTGTTCGCATTCAGGCTCGGTCCGTACTTGGCCATGATGCGCTTGTACTCCTGAACACCGGGATTGCTGGCCTGAGCCGGATTCGAAGGATCCTTGAGCGCCGTCACCGACAGCGAGCCATTGACATAAGGCGCACCCGCAGATGCGACCGCGATGTTCAGGAATGCCGCAGTCGCGGCGACGGAGTTGAGGTAGATCTGCTCCGGGTTGTAGCCGAGAGCCTTCCCGGTCCCGTAGGCGCGGATCGTCGGGGTAGGCGTGGCGAAGATGATGAAGATCGTCGCGCCGCTGGCCTTGATCTTCGCCATCTGCGACGCCACGCTCGGCGACGTCACCTCGAACCCCTCCTGGGAGACGATGTTCGCGTCGGCGTAGTTTTTGCCGAGCGCGGCGCGGAGCCCGTAGAGATAGTCCTTGCCGTAGTCGTCGTTCTGGTAGAGCACCGCGATCTTCTTGCCGTTGAAGTTCGCCCGGATGTGCTTGCCGTAGAGGCGCGCCTCGGCGATGTAGTCCTGCTGGAACCCGATCGTCCAGGGGAACTCCTTGTACTGGAGACCCCAGTACGACGCCCCACTCGAGACGAGGGTCTGCGGCACTCTCGCCTGGTTCAGATAGGGCCTCGCGGCAAGAATGGGCTCGGTGCCGAGCTGGCCGACGATCGCGAAGACCTTGTCCTCCTCGACGAGCTTCCGCGTCAGTTGGATCGTGTTCGCGGGGTTGTAGCCATCGTCGTAGTACTTGAAGTTGACCTGGCGGCCCATGATGCCGCGCTTCTTGTCGGGGCCTCTGCGAGCGTTGATATAGCTGAAGTACGTCTTGATACCGACCCCGATCGGCGCATACGGCGCTGCGGGCCCTGTCAGCGGAAACGTCCCGCCGATGAGGATCGTCTTGGCGGTGACTCCGGGTGTCTGCTCCGCGCCACCCAGTGCCCCCGAAACCGTGAACGCGAGCCCCGCTACCAGGGCGACCGCGCTCACCATGACCTTACGCACCGATTCCTCCTTTTTTGCCCTCCCGAACTCCTGCCTGTCAGCCGCGAGGGTAGCGCCGTGGCCGTCCCGACGCTAGTGAATCAGCCGAGCCCGATCTCCGTCGCGAGCGCCTCGGCCTCGTCCAGTTCCACGGCGAGAGCGTCGATTCCGCTCTCCCAGATGCTCGGATC
>JACCWU010000238.1 GCA_013697465.1 Actinomycetota bacterium
CTTCACCTCGTGGTACTGGAGGCTCAACGACTCACCCGCGCGCACGAAGAGAAGCTTTCCGACGTACTGATCCCCCTCGGCCCAGACGAGCTCCCACCCCCATGGCTTCTCCACCCGCCGCGGCGAAGCCCCGAACTTGGCACGGACGTCCTCACTCACGAGAAGCGGAGCGCGTCGTTCGGAATCGTCTGGTCTGCGCCGATCCGAAGGCCGTGGTCGAGCGTGTTCCCGCGCCCGAGCTTCACCCCCGGGCCGACAACGGCGAGGCTACGTACCTCGCAGCCCTCGCCGATCTCGGCGTCGTCGCCCACGACGGATCCGACCACCGATGACCCGTCGCCGATCCTCACCCGCGCGCCGACCACGGCGTTCTCGACGAGCGAACCCGGGCCCAGCCGCGAGCCCGCGCCGACCACGGCGAGGCTCCCGACGCGGGCGCCGTTCTCGACGACCGCGCCCGGGCCGACGAAGACCGGCGGGACCAGACGCGCGCTCGGATGCACCTTGGAGCTCGGGTCGACGAGCGTGAAGTCGGCTCCGAGGGCGTCGCCGATCTCCGTTGCGAACGAGCGCTCGAGAACGTCGCGGTGGGCTTGGAGAAACGACTCAGGCGTACCGACGTCGAGCCAATAGCCGTCGAGCGCGATCCCGTACACGCTTCCCTCGTCCGCGAGCCGCGGAAAGACGTCGCGCTCGATGGAGACGGCGCGACCGGTGGGCACGAGCTCGAGCACCTCGGGTTCGAGCACGTACAGGCCCGCGTTGATGAGATCCGTGTCGATCTCCTCCGGGCGCGGCTTCTCCAGGAAGGTCGAGACGCGGCCGTCGGGCGAGAGGCGTACGAGGCCGTAGCGGCTCGGGTCCGCCACCGGGGTCAGGAGGATCGTGGCTTTCGCACCCGTCTTCCGGTGGAAGTCCACGATCGCACCGAGGTCGGCGTCGCGCAACGAGTCCCCGTTCAGCGCGAAGAAGGTCTCGCTCATCTCGCCCGCGGCGAAGGCGATCCCGCCGGCCGTCCCGAGCGGCTCGTCCTCGACGCGGTAGCTGAGCTCGAGGTCGCCGTAGCTCGATCCGAAGTGCTCCTGGATCTGGGTCGGCAGGTATCCGCAGGAGATGATTCCGCGACGCACACCGTGGCGGCGGAGATGCTCGAAGGTAAACGCGAGGAGCGGGCGATCGACGAGCGGCAGCATGTCCTTGCGGATGCGATCGGTGAGAGGACGCAGGCGCGTTCCCTGCCCACCCACCAGAATCACCGCCGGGAGACTCACGCGCGCTCCTCGCCGGCGACGGCTCCCGGCCGGCGGAGCCGGCCTCCGCCGACGCCTGACGCCGCTCGCGGCACCCGGCGCTCCGGGTCTGTACTACCCGTACTATCCCCTCCGGCCGGGCACCGCGAGCGACGCCCGAGGAACGCGCGACTGTTCCTGGCTACCACGGGCGTCTCACGCGCGCCCGATGCCCTCGTACTCGAACCCGAGCGCACGCAGCTCGTCGGGATCGAGCATGTTCCGTCCGTCGACGAGCAGCCGGTTCCGCATCCGCGAGCCGGCCGCGCTCCAATCGAGGTCGCGAAGCTCGGGCCATTCGGTCACGAGGACAGCGGCGTCCGCGCCGTCGAGCGCCTCCAGCGCAGAGTCGGCAATCCTCACACCGTCGAGCATGACGCTTCCGTCCGCAACGGGGTCCCACGCGCTCACCTCGGCTCCTTCGGCGTGCAAACGGCCGGCGAGGACGAGGCTCGGTGCCTCGCGCATGTCGTCCGTCCCCGGCTTGAAGGCGAGCCCGAGGAGCGCGATCTTCTTTCCGCGGAGGGGGCCGAGCTTGCGCTCGAGCTTGCCCACGACCCGCCGCTTCTGCAGCTCGTTGACCTCGATGACCGCGTTCAGGAGCTGGAAGTTGTAGCCCGAGTTCGCAGCGAGCTGCTTGAGCGCAAGCGAATCCTTTGGGAAACAGCTCCCGCCGAATCCAATTCCGGCGCGTAGGAACGAGGGGCCGATGCGGCGGTCAAGACCGATGCCCTCGGCGACCTTGAGCACGTCGGCGCCGGTGGCCTCGCACACGTTCGCGATCTCGTTGATGAAGGAGATCCTCGTGACGAGTGCGGCGTTCGCGGCGAGCTTGATCATCTCGGCGGACGCGACATCGGCACGGATCACTGGCGCGTCGATTCCCTCGTGGAGCCGCTCGACGACATCTCCGTCGCCATCCTCGAACGCGCCGATCACGATCCGGTCGGGATGCATGAAGTCGCGCACCGCCGTGCCCTCCGCCGTGAACTCGGGGTTCGACACATAGCCGACGTTGGCGAGCCCGCGGTCGTCGAGCCGGAGCCGAACCGTGCGGCCCGTGCCCACGGGCACCGTGCTCTTCATCGCGAGGACGATTCGGTCGTCCGAGACCGGCAGTTCGTCGACCACCGTCCACACAGCCGACAGGTCGGCGTCGCCGGAGTACGTCGGCGGCGTACCGACGGCGACGTAGACCACCTCCGCGCCTTCCACCGCCTCTGCGACCTCCGTCGTGAACGACAGCCGCTCACGGTTTCTGTCGATGAGCTCGACGAGCCCTTCCTCGTGGATCGGCACCTCGCCTCTGCGAAGCGCGTCGATTCTCTGCTCGACGATATCGCGCACGACCACGTCATGGCCGAGATCCGCGAAGCACGCACCCGTGACGAGGCCGACGTACCCGGCGCCGAAGACCGCGATCTTCACTTTTTCGTGCTGCCGAGCGGCTTGAGCCCCTTGGCGATCGCCAGCATGGTCTCGTTCGAGAGCCGGTCGAGGAGCGTGTTGATCACCCAGTACCGCGCCTTCGGCGTGTTCAGGACGACCATGTGCAGGTTCGGCCCGTTGTAGTACAGGTCGTAGACCCGTCCCTTGATGCGCCGCGTCAGGCTTCGGTCGCTGAGCACCGGAGCATCTTCCCAGTCCGTCATCTGGACTCCCCAGTACTCGTTCGAGCCCATGCGGTAGACGAGTCGCACCGCTTTGTGCTTCTCGCCGGGGTCCGCCCAGTAGACGCGGATCGGAAGCTCGGAGTCGATCCACGAGCTCCGCTCGATCACGCTCGGCACCATGAGCGGGAACGGCACCCGTGAGCGCTTGTCGCGGAGCAGGTCGCGCGCGGCGCTCGCGCCGGAGACGACGTTTGGGCGCTCCCGCCGCGGGGTCTGGTCGATCGGACCGGAGGCGAGGTTGCCGTGGAACGTCTGGCCGACCACCACCGTCAGCATCGCGCCGTTCGCGAGCTGGGAGATCGCACGCGGCAGGCGCTTGGTCTCGGCGGACCCGAAGAGATTGGCAACCCTCCTGGCAGCGGCGCTCGACCGGCGCTGTCCAGGGTCGTAGTAGACCTGGGTTCGGAAGTAGTCGAACGAAGGAGCATTTGCCGGCAGGCCGTTCGGCGGCGTCAGGATCTGGTAACCGCGCTCGCCGAGGCGGGAGCCGGCGCTCGAGGCGGATCCGGTCACACCGTTTCCGTTGAGCACGGTGATTCTCGTCTCCCGCGGCGGCGGGGCCGCCTGCTTGACCTTCTGGCCGAGCGCGACGGCCGTCGCCTTCTCGGACGAGTCGACGTCCGGATGCGTGAAGGTCTGTACCGCCCGCGTGACGTTGGCCGAGTCGGTCGTCAGCTCGTTGATTCCCTCGAGACCCTCGATGCGGGTCTGGAAGACCCGTCCACGCGGGAGCCCGTAGGCGAAGAGCGCGTACGAGAGAACGGTCTTGCCCGCGACGTTCTGACCTCCACCCTGTGCGACCTCGACGTTGCTCGTGATCGTGTTGACCACCCTGAGGAGAGCGGTCGACGAGAAGCTCTGCTTGACTTGGTTCTTGAACGCCTTCACGAACTGCTGCTGGCGGGCGACGCGATACAGATCCGAGTCCGAGTGCCGGTAGCGGACGTAGTCGAGGGTCTCGCGCCCTCCGAGCTTCTGATAGCCGGGCTGGAGATCGATCGTGGCGTACCCGAAGGGACCGCTGCGGTCGTTGAAGTACCGGCGGTCGACGTCGATCCACGCTCCGCCCAGGCGGTCGACTATCTGGACGAAGCCGCGGAAGTTGACGGTGATCAGGTAGTTGACGTCCAGGCCTGTCAACGCCTTCACGGTCTGCAGCGAGCCCTGCGGACCGCACGTCACGTAGGCCTCGTTGATCTTCGCGGAGAACGGAGCCCGACCAGGGCAGCGGATCTCGACGAGCAGGTCGCGCGGGAAGGAGAGGAGCGAGATCGAGTCTGTTTCCGGGCCCGCTCGGACGAGCATCATCGTGTCGGAGCGAGAAGGCGCTCCTTTCCCGTCGGAGAGCCGGTGGTCGTAGCCGACGACGAGCGCAACGGCCGGCTGGCCTGGCAGCGGCACGTCGAGCTGCCGGGCCGCGCGCTTCACCGCCGGAGTCTTCGCAGCCACGGCGGCGACCTTCTCGTGGAAATAGAGATAGGTGCCGCCTGCGACCCCCGTTGCGAGAACGAGCGCTGCGGCGCCGAGCCAGAGGAGGACCTGACCGAGGAAGCCCATGCGGGACCGACTCGGCGGAGCCTGACGATAGACGGTGACGGGCGAAACGGCCCCGGGCGGCAAGACAGTCTTCGCGTTTCCGTTCGGCGAAGCTGCGCGCCCGAGCCCTCTCTTCAAAGTCGTTCTCATAGAACTCTCTCGACGTGGCTACTCATGAGTGACGGGAGCTCTCGAGCCGACGAGCGCCACCACAGGCGCCCGCCCACGCAGGATACCCGGACTACCGGAGCGCCGACGCGCTCGCCAGCGCCTCTCCCAGGTACGCAATCTCGTCCGGAGTTCCTGCGGTGATGCGAAGCGCATTCGGGGCGCCAAACGGGCCGAGCGGGCGGACGATCACACCTTGGCGGAGCAAGGCTTCGTTCAACGCCGGTGCGTCCTCGAGCTCGACGTAGACGAAGTTCGCAACCGCGGGCTCGACCGGATCGAGCCTGACTCGCCGAAGAGCCTCCTCGAGCAGCGTCATCGCCGCGCGGTTGGCGTCGCGCCTGCGAGCGATCTCCTCAGCGCCGTCGAGGCTCGCCAGCGCGGCCTCCTGCCCGACGGACGCCACGTCGAACGCACGACGGACCTTGCGGATCGCGGTCACGATCTCCGCGGGTCCGATGCCGTAGCCCACGCGCATCCCGGCGAGTCCGTAGATCTTCGAGAACGTCCGCAGCACGAGCACGCGCCTCCCTGCCTTGGCGTACTCCTCGATCGCGTCGGGGTAGTCGGGATCGGATATGTACTCGAAGTAGGCCTGGTCGAGCACGGTGAGGACGTGCTCGGGCACAGCCGAGAAGTACGCGTCGAGCTCTGCGCGCGTGTTCGTCGTGCCCGTCGGATTGTTCGGGGCGGCGATGAAGACGAGCTTCGTCCGCGGCGTGATGGCAGCCAGCATCGCCTCGAGATCGAAGCGATGGTCGCGGAGCGGAACCCGAACGGGAATCGCCCCCTGCTTGAGGGAGTCGAGCACGTAGCTCGGGAACGACGGCCAGCCTGTGACGATCTCGTCACCGGGATCGAGCGTGGCCAAGGCGAGGTAGCCGATGACCGCGTCGGCGCCGGCACAGACCGCGACCTCCTCGAAGCGAACATCGTGCCGCTCCGCGAGCTCCCGGCACAGACGAAAGGCTCCGCCGTCGGGATAGCGGTTGAGCTCGAGCGACGCGCGCGCGATCGCGTCGAGCGCGGCCGGAAACGGCCCATACGGCCCCTCGTTGGAGGCGAGCTTGATGACCCGCTCGACGCCGAGCTCGCGCTGAACCTCCTCGACCGGCTTGCCAGGCTCGTAGGGGACGAGGTCCCGGAGGGCAGAGCGGATCAGGTTTGGATCGACGTCGCCGAGGCGGCGACGCGTCACTCCGCGCCTCTACTATGCGCAAGATCGGAACCCGCTCCCGCGGATCCGATTTCTGCGCAAGATCGGAATCCGCTCTCGCGGATTCCGATCGCACGAACGCCACGGCGCGCGACAATCCCTGAAGGCGTCCGCTTCGCGGCCGCGCCGCTCCTTTGCCGCACGGGGTTGCCAGCCGGGACTTGCGTCACTCGCGCTCGGACTCGGAGGTCTCCGAGTCGAGCTCGAGCGCTTCGGCGCTCTCGGCTTCCTCGCCGAGATCCTCCGCGACCGCGTACCCCTCGAGCCGCTGCGGCTCGCCGTGCGACTCGCGCTGGCGCCGAACGGCAACGGCGACGAGCGCCGCCAGGATTCCGGCCGAGACGAGCCCGAGCGCGACGAAGGCCGCGAGCTTCCACGCGTGGTGGTTCCGTTGCTTGCGGCGACGCTTAAGGGCCTTCAGCGCGACGAAGCCGACGAGTGCGTTCCTCTTGGTGAATATCTTCATGCCCGGAGGGTAACGAACCGCTACCTCCGCCGCGGCGGCAAGTGGATCGCGCGGCCGAGGGCGACGAGACCCGCTTCCTTGATCGCCTCCGAGAGCGTCGGGTGCGGCGCCATCCCGTCCGCGATCGTCTCCACGGTCGCCTCGGCGTCGAGGGCGATGACTCCGGATCCGATCAGGTCGGTCGCGTGAGGCCCGACGATCACGATTCCGAGGAGCTCGCCATACGTCGTCTCGTGGATCGACTTGACCCAACCGGTCGTCTCCCCGGACATCACGGCGCGCGCGTTCGCCACCCACGGGAACCGGCCCACGGCGACGTTCTCGTCGCCATGACGCTCCCGGGCTTCCGCCTCCGTCAGCCCCACGCCCGCAATCTCGGGATCGGTGTAGATGGGCCGCGGGACGGCGGGATCGCCGATCTCGACGTCATGGCCGAGGGCATTCTCGGCGGCGATCTCACCCTCGCGGAACCCCGTATGCGCGAGCTGCCAGTAGCCCGCGACGTCGCCGCCGGCATAGATGTGCGGAACGGACGTGCGCCTGTGGGAGTCGGTCTGGACTCCCGAACGGGGATCGAAGGTGACACCGGCTTCCTCGAGCCCGATGTCTTCGACGAGCGGCGCCCTCCCGACCGACACGAGCATCAAGTCGCACTCGACGCTCTCGCCTTCGCCGAAGTGGACGACGAGACCCGAGTCCGTGTCCTCGACCCCCGTGCACTGCTTGCCGAGATGGAGGACGATTCCGCGCTTTTTGAAGGCCTTCTCGAGCTCCTTGGTCGCATCGGCGTCCTCCTGCGGAATCAGCGACTGGAGCATCTCGACGATGGTCACCTCGGTCCCGAACCGCTCGAAGATGGAGGCGAACTCACAGCCGATGATCCCGCCGCCGAGGACGACGAGCCGCTTCGGGACCTCGGTCTGCGCGAGCAGTCCCGTGGAGTCGATACACCGCGGCGAGTCGAGCCCCGGGATGGGTGGACGCATCGGGAACGAGCCGGTCGCGACGATCGCGCTCGTGAAGGTGACGACCTCCCCACCCTCGACGGCGATCGTGTTCGCGTCGCGGAAGCGGCCGGTGCCCTTGATCCACTCGACGCCATTGGCCTTGAAGAGCGATGCGACGCCGCCGGTCATCTGGCTCACGACCGCGGCCTTCCACGTGACCGCCTGCGCGAAGTCGAGCGCCGGCTCGCCGACGCTCACGCCGAGCTTCGGATCGATCTCGCGTGCCGCGTGCAGGGCGTGCGCTGTCTGTACCCACGCCTTCGTGGGGATGCAACCGACGCGGAGGCACGTTCCGCCGAGCTCGGGCTCCTTCTCGATACACGCGACACGCGCCCCGAGCTGGGCCGCGCGGATCGCCGCCGTGTACCCGGCCGGCCCGCCGCCGAGAACGGCTACGTCACATTCCATGGTTCGCGAATCCTTTCGTCGAAGACTCGCGGCCGATCCTAGCTGGGGTCAGACCCCAGACCTGGCCGACTCGGACACGTCCAGGTCCTGACCCCGGAGACCTCTTACAACTCACGTCGCATGGTGATGCTGGCGGCGCCGCCGTCCTCGTGGACGCGCTGGAACTCGTGCTTCTCGTAGAACGAGACGAGCGCGTCGTTGTCGCTGGGGACGCTCAGGCTGAGGGCGCGGTGGCCCTCCTCGCGTGCGCGCTCGACGAGCGCCTCGAGCAGCGCCTCGCCGAGGCCACGCCCGCGCCGGCTCGGCACGACGGCGACCGCGAGCTCCGGAGTGGTCTCGTCGACGAACCCGTATCCGGGGTGGTCGCGGCGGAAGAGCCGATACCACGCGGCACCGACCGGGAAGCCCTCGTCGAGAGCGACGACGGCCGTGTCCCCGGGTCTTCCCCAACCCTTGACATAACGCGCGACGGGTCCCGGCTCCTCGCCCGGATCCCGCTCGCGCCAGTAGTACGCGTGGTGGAGCATGTCGCGAAGAAAGCGGACGTCCGAGCGGCTGCCGCGACGGATGACCACGCCGACAGCCTAAAGCGCCAGCGAGGGCGTCTCGACGAAGGCCTTGAGCGTGCGGAGGAACTCAGCTCCCTCGGAGCCGTCGATCGCGCGGTGGTCGCAGGTGAGCGTCATCGTCAGCGTGGGCACGACCAGAAGCTCGCCCTCGACGACGAGGGGTCGATCCTCGATCGAGCCGACCGCGAGGATGGCGGCCTGCGGCGGATTCAGCACGGCGACGAA
>JACCWU010000266.1 GCA_013697465.1 Actinomycetota bacterium
CGCTCACCCAGGGTCGGCGGACGCTCGGCTTCGACTTCCTCGACCCACCCAGGGCGGGGCGGATCGTGCTCGACGCCGAGAACATCTCGCTCTCGGCCGGCGACAAGGCTCTGCTCGAGGAGGCGTCCCTCGCGATCGAGCGTGGAGAAAAGGTCGCGCTCGTGGGCCCGAACGGCAGCGGCAAGACGACGCTGCTCGAAGCGATCCTCGGCCACCGCCCTCTCGACGGCGGGTCGGCGCGGCTGGGGCACGGCGTCGTTCCTGGCTACTTCTCCCAGCACACGCAGGAGCTCCCCGCGACCGGCTCGGTCCTCGACTGCGCCGCCGCTGCGACGGGGCTGCCGAGACCGCAGGCGCAGGCGCTGCTCGGACGATTCCTCTTCTCCGGCTGGGAGACGCACGAGCGGCCGATCTCCGCCCTCTCGGGAGGGGAGCGCAGACGACTCGCGCTCACCTTGCTTGTCGCGTCGGGTGCGAACTTCCTCGTCCTCGACGAGCCGACGAACCACCTCGATCTCGAGAGCCGCGAGGCGCTCGAGGCCGCCCTCGAGGCGTTTCCCGGCACGGTCCTGCTCGTCTCCCACGACCGCGCACTGCTCGACGCCGTGCCTGATCGAACCGTCGCGATCGAGGATCGGCGCCTCCGGTCCTACGATGGCGGCTGGGCCGATCTCGTGCGGGAGCGATCCGAGAGAGCGGCTCCGCCGCCCGAGCCTGCGGAGAAGCCTCGCAACTCGCCCCGCCCACAACCGAAGCCACGGAAACCGTCGGAGCTCGAGCTCCTCGAGGCCGAGATCGCCGAGACCGAGACCCGGGTCGAGGCGCTCGAGCGGAAGCTGGCCGAGAACTGGACGGACATGGACGTTCTCACGGCACACCGTGCGGCCCGCGACGAGCTCAAAGACCAGCTCGTCCGCTGGGAAGAGCTCTTCGAGTCGGCGAATTCGCCAACCCCCTGATCATCCACCCGCTTGTAACAGACTGCTGGGTAACCCACTCACAGATCAAGCAGGCACGACGGTTCCTCCGCTGCTTGCAACAGACTGTTGCAAGAGATGAGTGACACGAGAGGACGCCGGCGGCGTAGATCGGCCATGCACGCCGTGACGCTCGAGGCTCCCCCGCAGGCATCGGCGCTCACGTTCGCCTCGGTCGCCGAGTCGTGCCTCGACGACGTGTACGGCTACTTGCTCTACCTGACGAAGAATCGTTCGGTCGCGGAGGACCTCACCGGGGAGACGTTCGAGGCGGCCCTGCGCAAGTGGCGCAGGTTCGATCCCCGGCGCGGAACACCGCGAGCGTGGCTGATCGCGATCGCCCGCTCGACCGCCCTCGACTGGTTCCGCGCAGATGGCCGGAGACGCAAGCGCGAAGAGCGCGTGGGAGCGGCGGAAGCGCACCACGCGGCGCATGAGGCATTCGAAGGCTTCTCACCCGCCCTCGAAGCGGGCCTGCGGGAGCTCACCGCAGGCGAGCGCGAAGTCGTCGCGCTCAGGGTCGTGCTCGATTTGGACGGCGAGGAAACGGCTCGCTTGCTCGACATCAGCCCCACTGCGGTCTCGACGAGGCTGCACCGGGCGCTCGCAAAGCTCGAAGAGAGGATGAGACACGATGACGTCGCCTGACCTGATCCACGAGCTCAAGGCTTCCCGGCCTGCCGCGCCCGCCGGCCTGAGGGCGAGCGTCCGGGCGATCGCTACAGAGGAGACGGCGCGCTCACCGTGGCCGGCGTTCCGCCTACCCGTACGCCGCCTGGCCGTGGTGGCGATGCCCGCGATGGTGGCACTCGCAATCGTGAGCGCCGGTGTCCTCGGCCTCGCCCGCTCGGACGGCCCCACGCAAGCGCTGCGAGACGAGACGCTCGAGAGCGGGAGGGCAGCCGGAACCACTCAGACGAACAAGGACACGGCCGAAGCCGCGCCGGCTACGGACCCGCTCTATGGCGTCCCTGCGCCGCAGCCGCAGAGCTCCGCAATCGGGCCGACAGATGACCGGGCGCAGCGCATCAGCGCGACGCTCACGGTCGAGGTGTCCGATTCGGAAGCCGTCTCCCGGGCTGCGCAGGACGCGCTCGACCTCACGCGGAGGCTCGGTGGCCACGTGGTCAGTGCGTCGGTCGCGACCGGCGAGGAAGGCAGCGCTGCGTTGACGGTGCGCGTTCCCGTCGCGAGGGTGCAGGAGGCGATCGTGCAGCTTTCCGCGCTCGGCCGTATCGTCGCGCAGCAGGTGATGATCGACGACCTCCAGGAAGGCCTGGACGCCTATCAGCGGAGCGAGCGGTCGGTGCGCGCTCAGATCGCCGTCGTCGTCGCGAAGCTCGAGTCCCAAACCCTCGACGCCGAGACGCGGGCGCGGCTCGAGTCCCGCCTGAGGAATCTCCGCACCGACCTCCTCGTGCTCCGGCGCAACATCGCCGGGACGAAGGCCGAGGCCCGGATGGCGACGATCCAGCTCGCCGTCGTCACCCCTGACGCCCTCGGCGCGGTTCCGGTGCCTTCGCGCCTCGACCGCACCGTGGACGAGGCCGTGAACGTCCTCCTCTGGGAAGGCGTCGTCGCCCTCGCGATCGCGATCGTCGCGGCTCCGTTCGCGCTCGTGGCGTTCGCCGCCTGGCTCGGTCGCCGGCTCTATCGCCGCCGCGAGGAAGATCGGCTGCTCGCCACGTAAGTGACAGTCACCTGCGGGTGACCGTCACCGCGCGTCCGCGCCGAGCGTCGCGACGAGCGCCTGGGCGACGACCTTCAGCGGCCTCCCGGAGATCTGGCTCGCCTTTCGCAGCCGGGCAAAGGCCTCCGCCTCGGTCAGCCCCTCCCGCTCCATGAGAATCCCCTTCGCGCGCTCGATCGCCTTCCGCGCCGCGAGCGCCTCGGCGAGCGAATCAGCCTCCTCCCGCAGCGCGGCGAGCTCCTCGTGCCGGGCGGTCGCGGTCGCGATCGCAGGCAAGAGGTCGGTCTCGCGGAACGGCTTCACGAGATAGCCGAAGACGCCGGCCTCGACCGCGCGTGCGACGAGCTCGCGTTCCCCGTACGCGGTCACCATCACGATCGGGATCGGACGGGCCTCGAGGATCCGGCGCGCCGCTTCGATCCCGTCGAGCCGGGGCATCTTCACATCGAGGAGGGCGACGTCCGGCTTCGTCTCCTGCGCGAGCCGCACCGCTTCCTCACCGTCGCGCGCCTCGCCGCAGACCTCGAAGCCCGCCGCCTCGAGCATGCCCTTGAGATCGAGGCGGATGATCGTCTCGTCCTCGGCAACCAGGACGCGAAGCGATTCGGTCATGCGTCGACCCAGAGCACGCGGTACTCCATCCCCGGCTTCCGCCGGTTGGCGCGAACACTGCGCCCCGCAAGCGCGATGCCCCAGGAGACGAGCTGGTCTTCGGTCGTCCGCTCCGTCTCGTGCTCGTTGAAGACGCCGACGATCAGCCGCTCGCAGAACCCGAGCAGTCGGACGACGAGCTCACGTCTCCGGCCCGACGGCACGTACTCGAGACCGGTCCGGACATATGTGAACGGGTGTGGGGCTTCCCAGGTGAGAGCGTTTCCGGCGAAGATCCGGTCGGCCCAGATC
>JACCWU010000284.1 GCA_013697465.1 Actinomycetota bacterium
CTCGTCGAGGAAGAAGAGCTCGAGGTTCTTTCCCCAGCGGACGGTGCGGTAGAGGCCTATCGCCGGGTAGTAGGCGACCGGCGAGTAGTCGCGAAACGCCTCGACGCCTGCGGAGTAGATCGTCTCCCCGTGCTCCGGCCTCGAGAAGTCGTTGATGAACTCATGGTCGTCCCAGTGGGTGTAGAGACCAGCCGACGCGCGCAGCTTTCGCAGGGCCGGGAGTGCGAGGCCGAGCTTGTACTTCTCCCATTTCTCCGTCACGGTGCGCGCGACCGGCGCTCCGCCAACCTCACTGTCCGAGTAGATCGTGTCGCCCAGATTGATGTTGAAGTCATTCTTCTCGGCAGCCATACGCGCGTAGACGCCGTAGGTGTTGTATGCAGGCTTGCCGTTCGAGCCGGGCGTCGCGTCGGCGTCGCCGGAGATCGCGAACCGGACATCCGTGGCAGCACTCGCCTTCGGCGCGGTGCTGAAGGTCCCGACGGCACTCCTCGCTGCGCCTTGCTCGAACCGAAACCAGTAGCGTTGGCCCGGCCCGACGAACACCTTCCGGCTCACCGTCAGGTCGTTCGAAGAGCGCGCGACCGCCGAGTACAGAACTTCGCCTTTCATGGAGCTCGATTGCGACACGCGAACGGCGACCTTCCCGGCGCGCGGTGCGCGCGTCCAGAGGATTGCCGACGCAGAGGTGATGTCCCCGGCTGCGACCCCGTACCTGAAGCCCGGCGATGCAGCGTCAGCCGAGACCGCCGCGACGACGAGGGTCGCGACGGCTGCAAGCACGACGAGGCGGCGCACCGCTCGACCCTATGCAGCGGGCCGAGGGTGGTCAACATCCTCCCTTCGCTCCTCCTCCGCGAAGAAGCGCAGAAGCCAGAACGCGAACACCGCGAAGAAGACGATCGCCTGCTCGACCGCCATGAGGATGCCCGCGATCTGCTGGTCCTCGAGCGCGGTCAATCCCCAGAGCCGTTCCGGCGCGTCGACATAGAAGTCGTAGATCGCATCCGGAACGAGGGCGATGACGAGCCCGATGGGGCTCCCGAGCACGAAAGCTGCAAAGACGACGCCTGCGCGGGCGCCGGCGCCCAGGCGGTGCGGCTCGTCCTGTACGACGCTCCACCACATCGCGACTCCGGTCAGGAAATAGAGCGCGTGCTCGAGGTGAAGGAGCGTGTGCGGCTGCTCGAGCGCCGTGTCGTAGAGCCACGGCAGGTGCCACAGCATGTAGTTCGCGAGCCAGAGCGGGAGCGCCACGGCCGGGTGCGTAAACATTCGGATGGGTCTGAGCCGCGCGATCGCAGCGGCGAGCGCGGGAGGCAGGCCGAGCACGACGAGGAGCGGCGCCCACTCGGCGAGGACGACGTTCTGGAGCAGGTGAACCGTCAGGAGGTAGTTGAGCGCGATGGTCTCGAGCGGCGTGATCGTGACTGCAACGACCAGCGCCATCGCGGCGAGGAAGCAGGCGGTTCGCCACGCGGGCGCGGGATAACGGCGAAGGGCGGCGAAGTACGCGACGGTCAGGAGCGGAACGAGCACGAGCGCCTCCGGGTTCCACGACCACGAATACGGGTCCACCTCGCTACGCTAACCGGGCGCGGGCGTGATGTAGCGGTAGCATCCGACCCTTCCAAGGTCGTCGCGCCGGTTCGAGCCCGGCCGCCCGCTCTCTCATCTCCGTCCGACTCCTTCGCTAGTTTTCAGATATGAAAACGGCGGAGCGCAAGCAAGCGCGCAAACTACGGCGGGAGCAGGGCTTACCCGTCAAGCAGATCGCCAGACTGGTGAGCGTCGCGCCGTCATCGGTCAGCGTCTGGGTTCGTGATGTGCCGCTGAGCCCGGAACAGCGAGACGCACTCCGGCAGATGAACCCCGCATATAACCGCCAGCTCCGTGGCGCCAATCGCAATGCGGAACTGGGGCGAGCCCAGCGGCTCAGTTACCAACACGAGGGTCGTGCGTTGGCCCGACGCGCCGGTCGGCTGCACGTCGCGGGTGCGATGCTCTACTGGGCCGAGGGCGATAAAGGAAGCAGGAACTCCGCACGCCTCACAAACTCGGATCCCGACCTTCTCGTCATGTTCGTTCGGTTCCTCCGGACCTACTTCGAACTCCCGAACGAGAAGCTCAGGGTCACGTGCAACCTCTTCGCCGACCACCTCGACAGACAGGTCGAGATAGAGCAGTTTTGGCTCGACCTGCTCGAACTTCCGCGGACATGCCTGTGCAAGTCGTCCGTCAACGTCTACTCGAAGTACAGCCAAAAGAAGCGCCGAAACAAACTCCCGTACGGGACGACACGAGTTGGTGTGAACTCGACGCAGGTCGTCCAGAGCATCTACGGGTCGATCCAGGAGTACGGCGGGTTCGAGCGGCCGGACTGGCTCGATTGACCGCGGCTGACTCGTCAGAGCTTCCGCGCGATGAAGACCACGAACTCGGTGTCGGCGGTGGGCTCGTGATCGGTGTAGTCGCCGCGGACGGTCACATCGGCGAACCCGGCTCGCTCGAGCATCAGCAGCAGCTCGTTCTTGAAGTACAGCGTCATCGTCAACACGTGCGTCCCGCTCTCGACGAGCTCTTGATCGCGCCACATCTCGCCCAGCATCTCGAGCATCACGCGCTGTTCCAGCGGGTCGAAAGCGATGAGACGTGTGCGCAGCTCGTACTCGGCTCCGTCCGAGCCCTTTCTCCTCTCGCCCGGTGCCGGCCATGGCCTCGGCAGGTCGTCGCGTGCCCCTGCGAGCCATCTCGGCCACAGCCAGGTGTCCGTATACGGGACCTCGTTGTCGAGAACGAGCACGCCGCCGGGCTCGAGATGGTCATGGAGACGCCGCAGTGCCTCGAGATCCTGCTCGCGAGTTCCTCCCAGGCCGAAGCCTCCGCACACGAGGATCGTCCGGTACCTGCGCGGCAGGTCGAGCTCGTGCATCGCCTGTGCGTACAGCGTCGGCGACAAGCCCTCACGCTCGGCCGCTTCTCGACAGAGGGCGAGCATGTCGGTTGAGATGTCGCATCCGTCGACGTCGAGGCCGGCTCGCAGGTACGGCACGAGCAGACGTCCCGTCCCGCACGCGACATCGAGGGCGGGTTGCCCGTCGTCCTCGATGAACTGCCGGAAGTACGCGATCTCGGGCCCGGAGACGTTGAACTCCGCCCACCATCTCGCGACGACGCCGTAATGCCAGGTCTGCGGCAGCTCGTTCATTCCGCCTTCCTCTCTTCCTCAGCGACCGCTCGCGGAGAAGTGCTGGTAGTCCTGCACCGACGTCCAGTCCCCGCCCCAGCCCCACGCGATCGCCGCGAACGTCCGCACGACGACGCTGCCGGGACACGCCATCCCGCGCTTGCAGGGCGTCCGGTCGAGGTAGGACTCGCTCGCAGGGTGCGAGGTCCTCCCTCCGCTGACATAAGGGTTTTCGATCGGGTTGACGTCGATCGCGCGCCCGTACGCGTGCTCCGACCACCGCCTCGTCCCGTCGACGTAGCGGCAGTTGAAAGCAGAGGTGTTGTCGGCTTCGATCGAGCGAAAGTCGCTCGCGCCGTACGCGTCGACGGGAACCATCCGCCGGATCGGGAAGCGAGTCGCGTGCAGGCGTCGCAGGACGGCGAGCACGTCGCCGGCCACGTCGCGGTGCACGACCAGCCGGCCGTTCCGGATGCGGCCGTCGAACCCCCAGTGGCGGGCTGTGACGAGGCGCAGCTCCCGGAGCGGGACAGGGCAACCCGCCCGCCACGACACACCCGTCATGGTGGCGCGCAACGACGGACCGATCGGCGAGATCGTGCCGGCGAACTCGGGTGTTTGCGCTCGGCCGCCCACGGGCGCGACGAAAAGGACCAACACACCGGTGACTGCGGCGACGGCACGGATCACTGCGCTCCTTAGCGTAGGCGACTCGCCGTTCAGTCTCAGCGAGACGCCGCGTTGCGAGGAGATGAGCCGCGGCCGTCGAATCCGAGGCCGCCCCAACCACGGAGGTCTCGCGATGATGGAACCCTTAAGCGTTCGGCTCGCTGCGGAAGCACTCGGTACGTTCATGTTCTTTTTCCTGGGGTTCTGCGGCATCGCCGCGGCCGTCGACTACGGCCAGGAGGCGATCCAGCCGGTGGGGATCGCGGCGGGCTTCGGGTTCGGACTCGTCATCGCGATCACCGCCTTCGGCCACGTCTCCGGGGGCCACTACAACCCCGGCGTGACAGTCGGCCTCATGGCCGCGGGTCGGTTCCCGGCGCTCGAGGTGATCCCGTACTGGATCGCGCAGATCGTGGGCGGTCTGTGCGCGGTGGGCACCATCGCTCTCGTCTTCGGCGGCGGCGCCACGGACGCCCTCGGAACGATCCCGGGCGCGGCGGTCGACGACTGGGGGGCCCTTCTGCTCGAAGCGATCGTCACGGCGCTCCTCGTCATGGTCATCCTCACGGTGACACTCGCCGAAGGGGCTGCCTGGAGAGGAATGATGGCGCCGCTCCTGATCGGTCTCGTGATCTTCACCGGCGCTCTCGCGGTCGGCCCGTCGTCCGGCGGCTCCTTCAATCCGGCCCGGTCGTTCGTGCCCGTGATCTACAACGGTGAGTGGGGCGACCTCTGGATCTACCTCCTCGGCCCGTTCGCGGGCGCTATCGTCGGCGGAGCGATCTGGTCCTGGGTCATCGCCGGCCACGAGCGAAGGGGCGCGACGATCTAAGCGCGGCCCGCGCGATCGGCCGTCAGAGAGAAGCCCCGCCGCGGCGGGGCTTCTTCACATCGGGGCGGCCGGATTCGAACCGGCGACCTCCCGCTCCCAAAGCGGGCACTCCACCAGGCTGAGCTACGCCCCGCGGTCGTCACAGTCTAGGCGGCGACTCGCGCTGGATAGCCTGCCGCGATGGTCGACGCGCCGTTCCTTCCCTCCGAGGAGGGGCGAGTAGACGATCGAACCGGGCTCGGCTACGCGATGGTGATGGTCGCTGCGACGCTCTTCGCCGTGAACGGAACGGTGTCGAAGGTCGTCCTCGGTTCCGGGCTCTCGTCGCTCGAGCTGACGCAGATCCGCTCGACGGGTGCAGCGGTCGGGTTCATTGCCTTTCTTCTCATCTTCGCCCGCTCGCGCTTGCGGGTCGGACGACGCGAGCTTCTCTTCCTCGTCGTCTTCGGGATCACGGGAATCGGTTTCGTCCAGTGGCTCTACTTCATCGCGATCGACCATCTGCCGGTTGGGATCGCGCTCCTGATCCAGTTCCTCGGCCCGCTCTTCGTCGCGCTCTTCGCCCGCTTCGTCTATCGGGAGGACATCCGGCGGCGGATCTGGGTCGCGCTCGTGCTCTCCATCGTCGGGCTCGGGGTCGTCGTCGAGTTCTGGAGCGGGCTCGCGTTCAGCACGCTTGGCATCACGGCTGCGCTTGGTGCCGCATTCGCGCTCGCCGCATACATCCTCATGGCCGAGCGCGAGCGAAAGCATCGCGATCCGGTCTCGCTCTCGTTCTACGGCTTTCTCTTCGCGGCGCTCTTCTGGGCCGTCGTCAATCCGCTGTGGCGGTTCCCGTGGGACGTTCTCGGCGACACCGTGTCGCTGCAGGGAAACCTCGACCAGCACACCGCGCCCGTCTGGCTGCTCGTCGGCTTCATCGTCGTCATCGGGACGATGATCACGTTCACGCTGCTCACCGGAGCCCTCCGCCACATCCCGGCGACCCGCGCGTCGATCGTGGCGACGCTGGAACCCGTGATCGCAACGGTGGTCGCCTGGGCCTGGCTCGGCCAGAGCTTCGGCACGGCGCAACTCCTCGGCGGCGCGGTCGTCCTCGCAGGCATCGTGCTGGCCCAGACGGCGCGCTGACAACGCTTGCAACGATCGGTTACAAGGGATTCGCGCCGGTACCCTGTGTCTCGATGGTGAGGCGGGTCCTCCTTGCGTCCCCGCGCGGCTACTGCGCAGGGGTCGAGCGCGCCGTCGAGACGGTCGAGCGTGCACTCGGGCACTACGGGGCGCCTGTCTACGTGCGCAAACAGATCGTCCACAACATCCACGTCGTCCGCGACCTCGAGGCGCGCGGCGCGATCTTCGTCGAGGAGGAGACAGAGGTTCCGGAAGGTGCCACCGTCGTGTACTCGGCTCACGGAGTCGCGCCGACCGTCTTTGAGAACTCCGCGCGCCTCGGTCACAACGTCATCGACGCGGTCTGCCCGCTGGTCACGAAGGTGCACGTGCAGGCGCGTCGATACGCCGACGAGGGATACACGATCGTCCTCATCGGCCATGCCGGCCACGAAGAGGTCGTCGGCACGACGGGAGAGGCGCCGGATGCGACGATCCTCGTCCAGACGGTCGAGGAAGCTCAGGCGCTCGATCTCCCCGTCGACGCGAAGCTCGCCTACGTCACCCAGACCACCCTCTCCGTCGACGAGACGGGCGAGATCATCACGGCCCTGCGCCGCCGGTTCCCTGACATTCGTGCGCCGCGCAAGGAGGACATCTGCTACGCGACCTCCAATCGCCAGTGGGCGGTGAAGGAGATGCTCGCCGAGATCGACCTGCTCCTCGTCATCGGGTCGCGGAACTCGTCCAACTCGAACCGCCTCGTCGAGACGGCGCGGGCAGGAGGTGTCGCCGCTCACCTGATCGACGACGAGACCGAGATCGACGAGGCCTGGGTCGCCGACGCGGAGACGGTGGGAATCACCTCCGGCGCCTCCGCTCCCGAGAAGCTCGTCACGCGCGTCTGCGACTGGTTTCGGGCGCACGGCGTGACGGACATCGAGGCGTACCGGCTCGTGGACGAAGACGTCACCTTCCGGCTGCCGGTGGAGCTTCGCCGCGAGCTCGAGCTCGCCGCGAAGAGCTAGGCGTTGCGCGCAGTCATCGTCATCGTCGCCGGGATTCTCGTGGTCGGGGCGGGCGGGCTCGCCGGCTACCTGCTCGGAACGGGGATTGAGGAAACAGTCACCGAGACGACCACCGCGACGGCGACGGAGACGGTCACCGAGGCCGCGGCAACCGGCGTCCCGGCTGCGGTGGAGGAGACCAGGCGCGCGCTGCTCGAGGCAGCCGAGGCGGGCGACTACGAGGCGCTCCGGCCGCTCATCTCCGAGTCGGGCTTCGAGTACACGTTCGGCGGGCCGGTCGCCGGCGGGCCGGTCGCCTACTGGCAGGAGCTCGAGCGCACGACGGGCGAGCGCCCGCTCGAGACCCTCGCGACGATCCTCGAGCTGCCGTTCGTGCTCTCGCGCGGCTACTACGTCTGGCCCTGGACGTACACCGTCGAGAGCGAGGCCGACCTCTCCGCCCACGAGCGCGAGCTCCTCGCACGACTCGACGCGACTGACCGGGCGTTCTTCGAAGGCACCGGGTACCTCGGCTGGCGCGCCGGCATCGCGCCGGACGGAAGCTGGGCGTTCTACGT
>JACCWU010000341.1 GCA_013697465.1 Actinomycetota bacterium
GTGCCAGGCAGCATTCGCGAGCCTGCGTCAGCCGAGTTAACTCGAACTCGCCCGCGCTAGAGTCCGGCCGTGGCTGACTTCGAGGCCGAGGTGAGCTTCCGATTCGAGTGCGCGAGTGTCGAGGCAGTGGGCTGGAGATGCGTCGGCTGGCCGAAGCAGCCCGAGCCGTGGGGTTCGAACTGAGGAAGGCCCGCGTGGATGAAGCGCCTCCGCCTGAGGTCGAGCGCTCGTGGACGGGATACGCCCCGCTCGACGATCCGTCCGCGCCATGAGAAGGCTTGGCATTTCGACCTCTGTACGCGCTGCGCTCCGACGAAGCATGCCCGGTTCCAGCGGAACCGCTTCGAAGCCACAGGTGTACCGTTGTTGGATGACCGCTCGGCGCGGCACAGCGATCGCGAGCATCGCGGTGGGGGTGAGCGTCGCGCTGGCCCTCGATACGTCCGGCCGAGCCGGAACGGCCGAAGCATCGAAGCAGCCGGCCACGCCCACGGCCGCCACATCGTCGGGCTCCGCGGCCAGGGACCGCCCGCGCGGAGTCGTCGAGGACTGTTCGACGACTCCGGGGTGGGGAAGGCGTGACGAGTTCACCCGCCGGCAGAACCTGGTCGTCGGACCACTCGCGGTGGAGCGTGGCGCCGTCGTGTGGGAGTACAACGAACGCGTCGGCGGGGACAAGCTCTTCGTGTACGTAAAGGGCGGCCACCAGGCGACCATCGAGCTGCCCCCTCGCACGCGAGCCAACGTCGGGCTCGTCTTCGGTCACTTTCACAACCCGAACGTCCGTCTTCCCGATGCCCGTCGGGTCGTCCGGTTCATCGCGTGTCGACGCGGCGAACGCTCGGGGCGATTCGACGGGTGGCCGGTGACGTCCTGGGTGGGTGGCCTACTCGCCAGCTCACCCCGCTGTGTGCCTCTCCTCATCTGGGTTGACGACGAGCCTTCGCCCCGCCGCGCGGTCATCCGCTTCGGCGTGCCCAGCTGCGAGTAGCCACCATCGTTAGCTGTTCTACGGCCTGACTTGAAGGCATCGGCGCAAGCAGAGCAAGAAGCTCGGCAAGAGGTCCGGACGAGCCGAGGGAAGAAGTGAGCAGGCTCACGGCATCAAGGAGTAAAGAAATGGGCGCGCTCATGGCATCAGGTATGCGGATGAGAAAACGCGCTCGCCAGGAGGCGACCCTTGATGCGATTGAGACGGTGTACCGAGCACGCTTGCCCGAGTTCCGCCGGGTCGCAGCGGCGATCGTCGGCGATCGCGAACTCGCGCTCGACGCCGTCCAGGAGGGGTTCGCGCTGGCGGTCCGGCGGCGGGCGACCTTCCGGGGAGCAGGCGAGCTCGATGCCTGGCTCTGGCGGATCGTCGTCAACGCCGCACGCCGTCAACGGCGCACTCGGCCAGCGACTGAGCGGGAACTGCCGGAGACCATCGGCGCGCACGGCAATGGACTCCCCGACGCACCCAGCGAACGTGTGCGCGCCGCGATCTCGCTGCTGCCCGAGCGCCAGCGGCTCGTCCTCTTCCTTCGCTACTACGCAGATCTTGAGTACCACGCGATTGCCGACGTCCTCGACATCAGCTCCGGAACTGTGGGGGCAACGCTCAACTCCGCCCACGCCTCGCTGCGCACGATGCTCGAAGAGGTGAGGCGATGAGCAAGCTGTCCTTTGTCAGCGACGCGCTCGAGCTCTACGTCACACCTTTCGATGACGAGCCGGAGGCCTGGTCGGACGTCCTCAGGCGTGCTGGCGTTGCCGATCGCCCGCGGCGGCCGGCGGCATTTCGGCGCCGGATCATGGCTGCCGCTGCAGTCGCTCTCTTCGTGCTCGTTGCGCTCGGCGTGAGCCCTGTCGGTGGGGCGATCGTACGGGGCGTCGGCGACTTCTCCGCCTGGCTCACCGGCAGTCCCGGCGAGCCGGCCTCGGAGAGTGAGCAGCGCGCCTTCGAAGCCGCGAACGAGCGCTCCTGGGGCGGGTTCCCCGACGGCACGGAGCTTCGCCGCGTCATCACGACCGAGGCGGCCGGCGGCACCTTCGAGCTCTTCGGCTTCCGCACCGGCGACTCGCTCTGCCTGCGACTTACCGTCGAGGGCTTTCCCAACGAAAGGCCGACGACGGCTTGCGCGCCCCTGGCCGAGCTCCGTCGCGCCGAAGCTCCGGCGCTCGCGGTGCGCCTCGACACGTCCTTCGGGTCGCGCGACGTCCCGCCGACCGAGGGGTACGCCCC
>JACCWU010000349.1 GCA_013697465.1 Actinomycetota bacterium
ATCGGCGCCGGCGACCTCGCGCACACGCTCTCGGCTTTCTGGATCTCGAGCCCGGGGAGCTCGGCGACGATGTCCTCCGGCGTGTAAAGGACGGACGGATCGCTCGGACCCCCGGTGCCGTCCGTCAGGTTCGCAAGATCGTGGCCGAGGAGCAGAAGGGTCCCGGCGGGAGCGAGCGCGGCGGCCGCACGAGCGAGGACCACGCGGCGCTCTTCCGTCGGAAGCTGGAGAAAGACCACGAGCACGAGGTCGTACGCGTCGCGTTCCGGCTCGTAGTCGAGGAGGTCAGCATGTTGGAAGTCGACGTCGACGCCGGCGAGCGAGGCGCGCTCTCGCCCCCTTGCGATCGCCATTTCGGAGAAGTCGACCGCTGTAACACGCCAGCCGAGCTCCGCGAGCCAGATCGCATGTCGACCCTCGCCGCACGCGAGATCGAGCGCTCGGCCGGGTGCGAGACCCGACGCTTCCGCAACGAGGGCTCGGCTCGGCCTGGCGCTCCACAGCTGTTCCTTCTCGGCGTACTTGCGGTCCCAGTCCTCACGCCGCATGCGCTCTCGCTCTTCTCGTGACGAAGCCGGTGGTTGCAATGAGGGTGAGGCCGCACAGCATCGCCCCGAGAAGGTACGGAAGCGCATCTCCAAACGCCTCTGCGAACGCACCCCCGAGCGTTGGCCCAGTCATCTCGCCGATCGCCCAGGCGCTGTTCATGATTCCGAAGGCGAGTCCTTGTGCGAGCCCCGCCGCATCGGCGCGATGCGAGGTCAGCGCCATGCCGGGCGTGTAGAGACCGCCGAAGCTCACCGCCGCCGCGCAGACGAGAACGGCGATGACGAGAGGCTTCGACGCTGCCGCCAGCGCGGCCGCCACGACGACCGACGCCCCGAGCGCGATCCTGACCGGTAGCAGCGGCCCGACCCGGTCGCTGACCCGACCGAGGAGCGGGTTGAGCACGACCTCGATGAGCCCCGCGGCGAGGAAGACGAGAGCGATTCCGAACGTCGACCAGCCGTGTTCGTCGAGAGCGAGCGGCGCGAGCACGACGAGCATTCCGAACAGGCATGCCGGGAGCGTGTTGAGCCAGAGCCCGCCCACGAACCGCCGGTCCCGGAACGCGGCGCGCACGCCGGCGGCCGAAAGCACCTCGGCGGGAGCCGAGCGCGCGAATGAGGCGAACGCCGCGAACACGAGCGTGACCACGCCCACCGCGATGAAAGACGCCTGGATTCCGACGAGCTCTGCGATCCCGCCGAACATCGGCCCGAGCACCGCACCGAAAACGGCGGCGCCGAATGCGGTTCCGATCACCGCCCCTCGCCTGCTGCGCGGCGCGGCGACCGCGAGCCAGGCGAGGGCGCCCGCCCATGTCGTCGTGCTCGAGAGCCCCTGGACGAGGCGCGCTGCTCCGAGCGTCGCCGCGCTGTCGGCTGCAGCGAACGCGAAGCTCGCGAGCGCGAGGAGCACGAGCCCGCCGACGACCGCACGCTTCGGCCCGAACCTCGACGCGGCGAGACCGCCGGGAACGCCACCGAGCAGCGCGCCCGCGCCGAACGCTCCGACCAGGACGCCCGCGCCGAGCTTGGAAAGGTCGAACTCCTCCGCGTATCCCGGGATGAGCGGGGTGAGCGCGGTGAAGAGCATCGCGTCCACGAAGATGATCGCGCTGACGAGGGCAAGGAGTCGGCGCACGCCGACGAGCATACGTAGGGAGGGCCTGGTTTCTTCTCGGGTACGACCCATCCCGACAGCAAAGAGAAATGCACCGGGCCGGTGACGTCTTCGTCCGGCTTTCCGACTGACCGCCGCCGAAGCGACTGCCTATCGGAGAGCCATCAACCTCGGACGCTCCGTACTCGGTGCGGTTCCGACTCTACGAAGCCGCCCGTCGCGAGTCAAGCAACTCCGCGACGAAATCGTCCGCAATTTCCGGCAAAGGAAAGGGAGGGGGATCAGGTCCTCCACGTCCCAAGAAGGCGGAACGTGAAGGGATCTGACCCCAAAGAGAAGTGCACCGAGCCGGTGACGTCTTCGTCCGGCTTTCCGACTGACCACCGCCGAAGCGGCTGCCTATCGGAGAGCCATCAACCTCGGACGCTCCGTACTCGGTGCATGCATGACTCTAGGGTGGTTCGCGAGGGGCGTCAAGAGGCTCTGAAACCAAGTTCTCGCTATTTGCGGTCTTTTCTTTTCAAGAGTGTCGTGCTGCGACACGACGCATGTGCTCTAGATGCTCTCCTGAGAACGAAACGGCCGAGCAGGAATGCTCGGCCGCAAAATTCGCCGAGCCGGGAACGTTTTCGTCCACCGTCCCGACCGACCTTCCGCTCTCGCGTACACCTGCTCGGGGGGCTTCGTCCTACCGGCGCCCCGTGCTCGGCGCAGGCGGGACTCTATGCCAAGCCGGGCACGTCGATCAAGGGCAGGTCCCAAAGAAACCGATGCAGTTTGCGGACGTCGCCGCCCGCGACCTCAAGGCGGCTGCGGACGTACAGCGCGCTCGCGCCGCATGATGCCGGAGGTGCTGGTTGACCGTCGGGCGGCGCCGTCATAGGATCGCCCCTTGCATCCGAGGGGAGTCCCGAGCTCGTAAGGAGGACGCTGTGGAGGAGCAACAACGGACCATCGGGGCGGTCACGTACCGAGAAGCGGACGAAGAGTACTTCGCCCAACGGAAGCTGCGACGTTTCGCCGGCGCCTGGTCTCTTTGGGCGCTGGGCGTTGCCGCTGTTATCTCCGGCGACTTCTCGGGCTGGAATTTTGGCCTCGACGCCGGAGGCTTCGGCGGGCTGCTCGTAGCGACCGTGATCATCACCATCATGTACTTCGGGCTCTGTTACTCGATCGCCGAGATGTCACCCGCCCAGCCACACACCGGCGGTGCCTACTCCTTCTCGCGATCCGCGATGGGCCCGTGGGGAGGCTTCGCGACCGGAGTCGCCGAGACGATCGAGTATGTCGTGACGCCTGCCGTCATCGTTACCTTCGCAGCTAGCTATCTCCAATCGATCTTCAACAGCTGGTTCGACTGGAGCCCGGCTACATGGGTCTGGTGGGCAATCCTGTACTTGATCTTCGTCGGACTCAACGTGGTCGGCGTGGAAGCGAGCTTCCGGTTCACGGTATTCATCTGCCTGCTCTCGCTCGGCATCCTCGCCGTCTTCTACGTTGCGTCCCTCTGGGACTTCAGCTGGAGCAACCTGACGAACATCGCACCCGAAGGTGGGAATTCCGACTGGTTCCCGTTCGGGACGGTTGAGGGAGTCTTCCT
>JACCWU010000356.1 GCA_013697465.1 Actinomycetota bacterium
CGTCGCGAGCGCTTCCCCCAGCCGCATCCCCGGCTTGACCCCTCGAGCCTCGGCGGCGGCGGTCACCGGTCCGAGCAGCGACTCCTCCCCCGGTTCGGGAGCGAGCGCGGCGGGAACGAGCGCGAGCCGCGGCCGAGTGCGTAGCGCCGCTCTCAGCTCGAACCCGGGAATGAGGAGGCAGGCGATCACAGGAACATATGTTCTATACGAACGTACGTTCTCCTGTCAACCTTTTTGTTAGCGTCGGGCGCCTTGAAGGTCGTACACCTCGACGAGATCCGGCCCGGTCGACCCGAGGGGATCGACTGGCTGCCGCTGCGCGCCGAGCTCGGAATCCACGCATTCGGCGTCAGTGCCTACCGCGCCGATGCCGGCGAGCCCGTCGTGCCGCGGCATTCCGAGCGGGGGCAGCCAGGCGGGGGAGCAGGCGTGCACGAGGAGCTGTACGTCGTGCTCAGCGGCCGCGCGACGTTCACCGTCGACGACGAGGGGTTCGACGCGCCGGCGGGTACATGCGTCTTCACCGTCCCGGGTGAGCTCCGGGAGGCACGCGCAGAGGAGCCCGGGACTACAGTTCTCGCGCTCGGTGCGCCGGCGGGCGAGGCGTATCGGATCGCGCCGTGGGAATACGGAAGCCGCGCTGCTCGAGCGGCAGAGCTTCGGGACGTGGACGAGCTCGAGCGCGTGACCGAGGAAGGCATCGCGGCCTACGGCGAGCACGTGACGATGTTGTACGGCCGCGCATGCGTCGCCGCGCAACGCGGCCGTCGCGACGAGGCGCTCGACTTTCTCCGCCGAGCGACGGAGGACGAGGATTTCGGAGACTGGGTGCGGGAGCAGGCGTTACGCGAGCCCTTGCTCGAGCCCATCCGCGACGACCCTCTGTTCCCGCAGTAGGCGGCGTTGATCGAAGTCGAGGCCGCGACACCCGACCGCTGGAACGACGTCGTCTCCCTCTTCGAGCGCCAGGGGCCGCGCGGGGGGGATCCTCAGACCAACGGCTGCTGGTGCCAGTTCTGGCACTTGCGTGGCAATGCGTATTGGGACGGCCACGGCACTCCGAACCGAAAGCGGCTCGAGGAAGAGATCCGCGGCGGTGCGGAGCCCGGCGTGCTCGCGTACGTCGAGGATGTTCCCGTCGGCTGGTGCCGCGTCGGTCCCCGCGATACATTCGAGCGGCTCGAGCACTCTTCCAAGCTCGCCCGGATCGACGACGAGAGCACCTGGTCGGTCGTCTGCTTCTACGTCCACCCGTCCGCGAAGCGGAAAGGTGTCGCCTCGGCGCTCCTCGACGCGGCGATCGCCCGCGCAACAGCCCGCCGCGCTCGGATCCTCGAGGGCTATCCGGTGGCGGCAGGCCACATGAACATCGACGCCTACACGGGCTACCTGCCGATGTTCCTCGCTGCCGGCTTCGAGCCGGTGCGCGACGCCGGTCGCCGGACGATCGTGTGTCTCACTGTCGCCGAGTGAAAACATGTCACTCGGCGGTTGGATCGGTGCTGGTTGCGCTCCTCGACGATCTCAGAGGAGATTCGTACGGAAGCACTGGGTCACGTACGGCAGCTCGATGGCGCCTTCCGCTGCGTGCTCGTCGAAGAGTTGGCCGACGGCCGCGAGGATCGGCTCCCGCTCCGTAGCCGGCAGCTTCCCGCAGTAGCTCCTCGAGAGGACGAGGTCGTGGAGAGCCTCACGATCAACACGTTGCACCATGGTGAACTCGGCGGTCTCGACTGGACCGAACTGACCGGTCTCGAGGATCGCCGGGAAGACGTCCCAGTCCTGGACCGACTCGTTGCCGATGACCGCGCTCAACTGCGCCATCCACGGGTCGCGGTCGTCGCGCGTGTTCCAGACGAGGGCAAGACGGCCGCCCGGTCGCAACACGCGTGCGATCTCGGGAAGCGCTACGGCGTGGTCGAACCAATGGAAGGACTGCGCGCAGGTGACGACGTCGGCGAATGCATCCGGCAGCGGTATCACCTCCGCATCGCCGAGAATCGCGCTCGCCCCCGGCGCCGCCTTCGGAAGAAGCTCCAGCATCTCGGGCAGCGGCTCGATCGCGGTGACCCGGTGACCGAGCGCGACGAGACTCCCCGTCAGCTTTCCCGTTCCGGCGCCAAGGTCGACCACGTCGCGCGGCTCGTCGCCGACGAGCCAGCGCACCGCTTCGTCCGGGTATCCCGGCCGTCCCCGCTCGTAGGCGTCCGCGACCGCCGCGAACGATGTCGCCGGGCCGCGACTGGCCTCATCTCGGTTGACGATCACGCCGCTCGAGTGTAGACAGGCGCTCGTGTCTTACCGTTACGCCGTGAGGACGATCGTCTGCCTACTCGGCTGCCTTCTCGTTGCGAGCGCGGCAGCCGCGCCTTTCAAGCTCGACGTCGTCGTCCTTCCCAAGCCGGTATTCCCTGCGCCGGCGGCCGAGGTGACTCCCACCGGTCCCCGGCTCGAGCTCGTGTCCTCGAGCTACCGTTCGCCAATCGCGCCGACACAGCCGCCGGCCGATCGGCCGTCGTGGGCTCCGCGAACCTTCCGCGGCGCGGACCTCCAGCGCACGATCCGTCAGGGTGCGAACGTCTTCCTCGTGTACGGAGGCGATGCGAGCTCCGGCCGGTTTCTCATCGGAGCTCGGGCGGGTGCACTCCGATACGCCTTCGACTTCGTCAGGTTTGCGAATCCGCCGAGCGGCGCCTGGTTCGAAGAGGTCACTTGGGCGCGAGAGTCCGACGGCGTGCTCTACGTCGAGAACACGCATCTCACCTACGCGAGCGCCACGCGAAACTACAACGCGTACATCAGTGCCATCGACCTCGGCACGCGGAAAGTGCTCTGGCGGAGTCGCGCTCTCGTCGCGAACGCGCGCACGTTCGTCCTCGCCGGGAACCTGATCGTCGCGGGGTACGGATTCACGCAGGAGCGCGACTTCCTGTACCTGCTCGACCGCGAAACCGGTCGCGTGCTCGACCGCCTCGGAGTTCCGAGCGCGCCCGAGCGCATCGCGCTGCGGGACGGCCGGCTCCACGTACGCACGTACGACCGCCAAGTGATCGCGCGCCTCGCAGCCTCGTAGAGGCGCTTGTAACCGATCGTTGCAAGCGTTGTCTAGAGCGTGATCTCAGCGGCGCCGTCGTGCAGCCCGCGCAGGCGCGGGACGACGTCGAGGACGCTTTCTCTGGCGCAGAACGCGAGGTCGTCCTCCAGCTCCGGTGCGTTCTCCATGAGGTTCCGCCCGCTCCTCGAGGCCCGGAAGGCCTCGTCCGGCCCGGCCCACGTCGACGCGAGCCGCGCAGCCGCCTCGGCTGCGTCCGTGCGCTCCCACCCGAGCTCCTGCACGATGCGGCCGGCGACGAACGCGTCGTCGAGTGCCAGCGTCCCCTGCACGCCCGCGCAGACGACGAGAACGTCCTTCCTGCCTTCCCGCGCCGCCTCCACGACACCGGCCAGGTTCAGGAGCGACGCAACCAGCACATCCGTGCAACGCCGCCCCGCGGACACGATCGCGCGCGTTCCGTTCGTCGTCGTCAGGATGAGCGTCGCGTCTCGCGGCTCCGCGTACTCGCGCGGCGAGTTGCCGAAGTCGAAGCCGGGGATGAGCACGTTCATGCGCTCGCCCCCAAGCACGCCCGCGCCCAGTGCCCCGCGCAGCGCGCGCGCCTCCTCCACCTCGGCGGTGCAGAGCACGCGCTCATAGCCGGCGGCGAGCGCCTGGCAGATCGTCGAGGTGGCGCGAATCACGTCGACGACGATTCCGGTCGGGGCCTCGCCGGCCTCGTCCGGTGTGAACGCGACGTGAATGCGCACCTGGGTACGCTAACCGCGGTGACCGAAGCGCTCCGCTGCTACCGCCATCCGGACCGCGAGACGCTCGTTTCGTGCTCCGACTGCGGACGGGGCATCTGCCCCGACTGCATGACCTTCGGCCCCGTCGGGATCCGCTGCCCGGATCATGCGGGAGTCTCCGGGCGCGCCGTGGCTCCACGTCGGGCCGTGCGCCAGGCCAAGCGGTCGTATGTCAGCGGCCCGATCGTCACCTTCACCCTGATCGGACTCAACGTCGGCATCTACCTCCTGCAGCTCTTGATGGGCGCCGGCATCACCGCGAGCACCGGCTGGATCAACGAGCACGGCGTGCTCGTCAGCCGCGCGATCGACTCGTCGGGGCAGGTGGTCGGAGTGTCAGAGGGCGAATGGTGGAGGCTCCTGACCGCGGCCTTCCTCCACTACGGGCCCATCCACCTCGGCATGAACATGCTCGTGCTCTGGTTCATCGGACCGCCGCTCGAGGAGTACTTCGGCCGAGCGCGGTTCGCGCTGCTCTTCCTCGTGTCGGGTCTCGCGGGATCGGCGGGAGCGCTGCTTGCGTCCCCGGATGCGCTCACCGTCGGTGCGTCGGGCGCGATCTGGGGGATCATGGGTGCCGCAGTCCTGCTCGAGGCCCGCAAGATCTTCGTCTTCGGCGGCCAGGCGATGGGCCTCGTCGTGCTCAACCTCGCGATCACGTTCCTGATCCCGGGAATCTCCATCGGAGGGCACATCGGCGGACTGATCGGCGGTGCGCTCGGGGCGTTCGCGTTCTCGAGCCTCAGGCGGATGCCGGCTCTCGCGACCCTCTCGGTCGTCGGCGTCGGCGTTCTCAGCGTCGCACTGGCCGTCTCGCAGGTCTAGCGGAGCAGCTAACCGCCGATCGCGACCGCGGTGACGCCCGTCTCGGCGAGTGCGGCCTGGGCGGCCGCAAGCCGAGCGACTGGCACGCGGTAAGGCGAGCACGAGACGTAGTCGAGCCCGAGCCGATGGCAGAAGGTCACCGAGCGCGGCTCTCCGCCGTGCTCCCCGCAGATCCCGAGCTTGATGCCGGGCTTCGCGCTGCGCCCGCGCTCGACGGCGATGCGCATGAGATCGCCGACGCCCTCCTCGTCCAGCACCTCGAAGGGGTTCCGCTCGAGGATGCCGTGCTCGAGGTAGTAGGTGAGGAACTTGCCTTCGGCGTCGTCGCGCGAGAAGCCGAGCGCCGTCTGGGTGAGGTCGTTCGTCCCGAACGAGAAGAAGTCGGCTTCCTCCGCAATCTCGTCGGCGCGGAGGCAGGCGCGCGGGAGCTCGATCATCGTCCCGCAGAGATACGCGACGGAAGGCGTCTCCGCGGCGACCCGCTCGGTGAGCTCGCGGAGCCGCGCGAGCTCCTCTCGGAAGGCGACGAGCGGGTGCATGATCTCGACGAGCGGCGCGTCGCCGGTCCTCTCTTCGACGGCCTTCGCCGCCAGCACGATCGCGCGCACCTGCATCTCGTAGATCTCCGGGAACTGGAGACCCAGGCGGCAGCCTCGCGTTCCGAGCATGGGATTCGACTCGTGGAGCTGCTTGATTCGGTCGCGCATCGCGTCGGAGGTCGCCTCCTCGAGCGGCGGTAGGAACTCGTGCAGCGGCGGGTCGAGCAGGCGAATCGTGACCGGGAGTCCCGCCATGGCCTCGAAGATCCCCTCGAAGTCGCTCTGCTGCATGGGGAGCAGGCGCTCGAGTGCGGCCCGGCGCTCGTCCTCCTCCCGAGCGAGGATCATGTCGCGCACGATCGGGAGCCGGTCCTCGGCCATGAACATGTGCTCCGTCCGGCAGAGGCCGATGCCCTCGGCGCCGAACTCCCTCGCCTTCGCCGCGTCCGCGGGCGTGTCGGCATTTGCCCGCACGCGCAGGCGGCGCACGTCATCCGCCCACCCGAGGACGGTCCCGAAGTTCTCGTCGATCGCGGGCGGCACGAGCGGAACGGCGCCGATGATCACGTCGCCGGTCCCCCCGTCGATCGTGATGACGTCCCCCTCGCGGAGCTCGGTCTCACCGATCTTGACGGTGCCTGCCTTGTAGTCGATCGAGAGGCCTTCGCAGCCGGCGACGCACGGCTTGCCTTCCCCGCGAGCTACCACGGCCGCGTGGGAGGTCATGCCGCCGTGCGCCGTGAGGATGCCCTTCGACACGCGCATTCCGTGGTAGTCGTCCGGGGTGGTCTCCCAGCGGACGAGGATGACGTCTTCGCCGGCCTTGCCCCGCTCCTCCGCGGTATCGGCATCGAGCACGATCGCACCCGACGCGGCGCCCGGGGACGCGTTGAGCCCTCGCGTCGCGACCTCGATCTTCGCCTTCGGGTCGATCATGGGATGGAGGAGCTGGTCGAGCTGGCCCGGATCGATCCGCGCGACGGCCTCCTCGCGCGAGATCAGCGCTTCGTCGACCATCTCGACCGCGGCCCGCAGCGCCGCGGCTGCCGTCCGCTTCCCCGTTCTCGTCTGCAGGATGTAGAGCTTCCCCTCCTCGACGGTGAACTCGATGTCCTGCAGATCGCGGTAGTGCGCCTCGAGGCGGGCAAGCGTCTCCACGAGCTGCTCGTAGGCTTCGGGCATCCGTTCCTGCATGCGGTCGATCGGCTCGGGCGTGCGAATGCCGGAGACGACGTCCTCCCCCTGCGCGTTCGAGAGAAACTCGCCGAACAGCCGCTTTTCGCCTGTTGCGGGGTCGCGGGTGAAGCAGACTCCTGTGCCCGACGCATCACCGCGGTTGCCGAAAACCATCTGGACGACGTTCACGGCGGTGCCGAGATCGTCCGGGATCTCGTGGGTGCGCCGGTAAACCTGAGCGCGTGGCGCATTCCACGAGTCGAAGACGGCGCGGTACGCGCGGCGGAGCTGCTCACGGGCGTCCTGCGGGAAGCCGTCTCCGGTGGCGTCTTGATAGATCTCCTTGAAGGTCCCGACCAGCTCGCTAAGGTCGTCGGCTGAGAGGTCCACGTCCTGCGTCGCTCCGCGCGCCGACTTGAGGTCGCCGAGCGCCTGCTCGAAGCGATGCCCGTCGACGCCGTCCACGACCTCGCCGTACATCTGGATCAGGCGGCGGTACGAGTCGTAGGCGAAGCGCGCGTTGCCCGTGGACTTGGCAAGACCTTCGACCGCGACGTCGTCGAGCCCGAGGTTGAGGACGGTGTCCATCATCCCGGGCATCGAGACCGCTGCGCCGCTGCGAACGGAGACGAGCAGCAGGTCCTGCTCGTCACCGAACCGCTTGCCCGTGTGATCCTCGAGAGCCGCGAGGTGCTGGTCGACCTCGCCGTCGAGCCCCTCCGGGACGTCTCCTCCTGCGACCATGTACGCGCGGCAGGCATCCGTCGTGATCGTGAACCCGGCGGGGACGGGAACGCCGAGCTCGGTCATTTCGACGAGCCCGATGCCCTTCCCGCCGAGGAGCTCTCTCCCACCGCCGGAGTCCTCGTCGAAGTCGTAGACGTAGCGCATTTGCGGGAGGAATCTACACTCGCCGCGTGTCCGACCACCTGAGGCGCGTCTCCGTCGTCACTTCCGCGAGCGGTACCGGAGGAACGACGTTCGCACGTTCGCTCGCCGACCGGCTCGGTGTTCCGTTCCACAAGCTCGACGCGCTCTTCTGGCGGCCGGACTGGATGGAGACGCCCGCCGACGAGTTTCGCGCGCTCGTCGAGCCGATCGTCGCCACTGACGCTTGGGTGATCGACGGCTCCTACCAGAGCAAGCTCGGGGATCACATGTTCCGGCGGGCTGATCTCGTCGTCTGGCTCGACCTGCCCTTCGGTGTCTGGCTTCCGCGTCTGATCGGCCGCACGCTGGCACGCGTCGTTCGCCGCGAGGAGCTCTGGGCCGGAAACCGCGAATCCCTGCGTAACGTCTTCTTAAGCCGGGACTCTCTTCTCCTGTTCACGCTTCGGCATTACCGAGGACGGCGACGTCGCTATCCGGTGAGGCTCGGCCGCTTCAGCCTGGTCCGCCTGCGCACGAAGGAGGAGGTCGAGCGCTTCCTCTTGAGAGCCGGGAATGCCGAGTAACACGGTGTTACTTGGCTTGACTCATCCTCTTCCGGGTGCGCTCGCGCATCTCGGCAACCCACGCGGCCGCGCGGAGCCCAAGCCAGATCGGCGTCAGGAGCACGTAGAAGACGACGACGCTCGTCAAGAGCAGGAGCCACCAGACCGCCAGGCGCTGCGGCGGCACCCAGCCCTTCTCGCGCAGGTCGCCCCGCCCACCGGGCGGAGGGCGCAGCGGATTCGCGAGCGGCGCCTCTCCTGGAGCCCCATAGGGACTCGTCACGAGCGGACCGCCCCCCGCCGCCTGCGCTCCACGAGGCGGACGATCCGAGCCGCGGTCTCCTCGACGGAGAGCTCGGAGACGTCGATCACGGGACAGCCGAGCCGGCGATGCAGCGCCTTCGCCTCCTCGAGCTCGGAGTAGATTCCCTCCAGCTCCGTGTAGCGCCCGCGAGGACTGCCCATCGTGCGGACCCGCGCAGTGCGGATGTCGGCGAGACGGTCGGCATGGATCGTGAGGCCCACGATCTTCGCGGGATCGATCTCGAAGAGCTCAGCTGGGGGCTCGATCCCTCCGACGACGGGCACGTTGGCCGCCTTGTGGCCGAGATAGCCCAGATACATCGAGAGCGGCGTCTTCGAGGTCCGGGACACGCCAACGAGCACGACGTCCGCCTCGTCGAGCCCCCGTCCGCCGGCCCCGTCGTCGTACTTCACCGCGAACTCGATCGCCTCGATGCGCTTGAAGTACTGGGCGTCGAGCGGGGCACGCGCGCCGGGTTGCATGCGTGCGGCGACCCCGGCTACGCGCGAGATCGAGTCGATCGGGTGTCCGAGGAGATCGCAGTAGTGGACACGCGCGCGGCGGCAGAGCTGGCGCATCGCATCGCGGAGCCCGGGCTCGACGAGCGTGTAGACCATGACCGCGGGCCGCCCTCGCGCCTGCTGTACCGCGATGTAGAGATCCTCGACGTTCTCGATCTGCGGATGCCGGATCTCGACGAACGGTTGATCCGGAAACTGCGCCTCGAGCGCGAGCACGAGCCGAGCGGCCGTCTCTCCCGTCGAGTCGGAGGCGATGTGCAGCTCGACGGCCTCTCGATCGGGCTCCGCGTTCACGACGGCAGGCTACCCCGGAAGCTCGAGCATCTCCTATTCTCAGGCGATCGTCGATGGAAGGAGTGGATCTTGTCCTTTTCGGAGCTGAAGGCACGTCAGAGCGTCATGTGGGGAAACGGGCCGTATGAGCGCATCACGAACACGATCCGTGACATCCATACGCTCATCGTCGAGCGCGCCGATCCCAAGCCGGGTGAAAAGCTGCTCGATGCGGCAACGGGCACGGGCGCGGTCGCGCTCCTCGCCGCCGAGAGAGGGGCAGAGGTCATCGGAATGGATCTCGCGCCCGTTCTCGTCGAAACGGCGCAGGAGCGCGGCGCGGAGTCGGGCAGCTCGGCGCGCTTCGAGGTGGGCGACGCCGAGGCCATGACCTACGACGACGCGAGCTTCGACGTCGTGACTTCGACGTGCGGTGTCATGTTCGCGCCCGACCACGAGGCCGTCGCCCGCGAGCTTGCTCGAGTAACCCGCCCTGGTGGACGAATCGCGCTGGCGAACTGGACGCCGGAGGGAGGCCTCGGGCAGCTGTTCGCAATGATGCGGCCGTTCTTGCCGACCCCACCCGCAGGCGTTGGCGTTCCCTTCGACTGGGGTCGCGAGGACCACTTGCGCGACCTGCTCGGAGACGCCTTCGAGCTCGAGTTCGAGGAGCATGACTCGCCGCTCGAGCTCGACTCGGGCGAGGCGTACTGGGAGCTCTTCTCGACGTCATACGGGCCGACGAAGAGCGCGGTCGAGGCGCTCGAGCCCGAGCGGCGAGAGGAGTTTCACGAGACGTGGGTCGCGTTCGGCGAGCAGTACCGAGAGGCCGCCGGAATCGTCCACCACAGGGAGTGGCTACTGACGCTCGGCACGCGCCGGTAGTCAACGCGGCAAGTAACGTCCCGGCGATGTCTGACGCCGTGACCATGGACAAGATCGTCTCGCTCGCTCGGCGACGCGGGTTCGTATTTCCGGCGTCCGAGATCTACGGTGGCCTCGGCTCGTCGTACGACTACGGCCACTACGGAGTGCTCCTCAAGGAGAACGTGAAGGCGCGCTGGCTGGAGGCGATGGTGCGGGAGCGGGACGACATCGTCGCGCTCGACTCGTCGGTCATCCTGCATCCCCGTGTATGGGAAGCATCGGGGCACGTGACCGGCTTCACCGATCCGCTCGTCGACTGCCGCCATTGCAAACGCCGCTATCGGGCCGACCATATTGCGGACTCGGAATGCGGCGTCAGGCCAAGCAAGCATCCGGGCGAGACGGAGCTCTGCGACCTCACCGAACCGCGCCAGTTCAATCTCATGTTCGAGACGCGCATCGGCGCGATGGAGGAGACCGGCCAGGCCGCCTACCTGCGGCCGGAGACAGCGCAGGGCATCTTCGTCAACTTCAAGAACGTCGCCCAGATCGCTCGCCGCAAGCCGCCCTTTGGGATCGCACAGATCGGCAAGGCGTTCCGGAACGAGATCACGCCCGGCAACTTCATCTTCCGCACGCTCGAGTTCGAGCAGATGGAGCTGGAGTACTTCGTCCCGCCCGCCGAGGCAGACACGTGGTACCGGTACTGGATCCAGGAGCGGCTCGACTGGTACCTCGGACTGGGAATCAGGGAGAGCCATCTCCGCGTGCGTCCACATGGGGCCGACGAGCTCTCCCACTACTCGAGCGGGACGAGTGATATCGAGTACCTGTTCCCGATCGGCTGGTCCGAGCTCGAGGGCATCGCAAATCGCGGCGACTACGACCTTCGCGCGCATACGGACGCGTCCGGCACGAAGCTCGAGTGGGTCGACTCCGAGGCCGGCGAGCGCTACGTCCCATACGTCATCGAGCCCGCGGCCGGCGTGAACCGATCCATGCTCGCGTTCCTCGTGGACTCCTACGACGAGGAAGTCGTCGCCGAGCGACCGCGCACGGTGCTCCGCCTCCATCCGGAGATCGCGCCGGTGAAGGTCGCCGTGCTTCCGCTGATACCGCGGAACGCGGACATCGCCGGGCGTGCGCGGCGACTGTACGAGGAGCTCCGGAAGGTCATCGTCGCCGAGTACGACGACTCGGGCCAGATCGGGCGTCGCTACCGCCGCCAGGACGAGATCGGTACGCCGTACGCGCTCACGATCGACGAGCAGACGCTCGAGGACGACACCGTCACGATCCGCGACCGCGATACCCTCGCGCAGGAGCGGATCCCGATCGGCGGCGCCCGGGAGGCTGTCCTCGATCGGCTCGCACAGGAGTGGAAGACGCCTAAGCCCGGCTAGACGCTCGACCCGCTCCAACGCTCGAGCGCCCGGTCGCCGGGCTCCGCGAAGCCGAACTTGCGGTAGAGCTCGTGCGCGTCGGCGGTGTGGAGGAACCACTTCGTCTTCGCGAAGGGTCCCTCGTCGACGCTGAAGCGGACGAGCTCGACGCCGAGACCGCGCCCTCGGTGCTCCTCCAGCACGTACACGTCCGCGAGGTACGACTGCGTGTGGCCGTCGGAGATGGTGCGCGTGAAGCCGACCTGCCGCCGGTCGTGGTAAAGGCCGACGACCCGGGCCGCGCTTTCGACCAGCTCGTCCATGACCTCGCGCCGCCTGCCGCGGGCCCAGTACGACTCCCCGCTCAAATAGCGGTGGACTTCCTCGCGGTCGATGCGGGCGCGATCGTCGTCGAGCTCGAAGCCGTCGCCGAGATCGCGTCTCAAGCCGAGAGCGTCCGGAGACGGAAGCCGCCGTGAAACTCGTACGACGCGACGACGACTGCGAGGACGTCTCGCACCGCCCTCTCCCCCAGCCCGAGCCCGTGCGTCTCCGCCAGCGGCGTCCAGAGCAGCGCGAGGATGCCGCGGAATCCTTCCGGAGAAAGCATCACCGTCTCCGTGGGTGCGCACGCGGAGCAGACCGCGCCGCCCGCCCGCGGCAGGTAGCCGACGAGCTCTTCCGCTCCGCCGCACTCGACGCAGGTCTCGAGGTGCGGGACGTACCCGGACAGCCACAGCAGCTTGAGCTGAAATGCGAGCGCGAGTGGATCGAGAGCCGCGCGACCTCTCAGCCCCGGCGGGATACCGTCGACCGCCTCGAGGAAGCGCGTGAGCGCCTCGAACGCGCGTTCGTTCCGCTCCTCCTCGACGAAGAGGCGCAGCATCGCCTCGGCCCCTACCAGCCCGACCGAGAGACGATACGGATCCTCGCGAGCCGGTCGGTGGGCGTCCACGAGCGAAGCGCCCGTCACGGTGTGCAGCTCGCCTGAGCCCTGGTGGAGAAGGAGCTCGGTGTGCGAGAGCGGCTCGAGCCTCGCGCCGAAGCGCGACTTCGTCTTGCGAACTCCCTTCGCGACGGCGCCTATGCGACCGCGGTCATGCGTGTACAGGTGGAGGACGCGATCCGCCTCGCCGAAGCGGAACGAGCGCAGCACGACCGCCTCCGTCTTGTATGTGCGCCCCACACGGCCAAGTCTAGGCCGGACAGGCGCTGGAGCCGCTCCCCGCGGGTTCGGCTACCCCGGCAGCTTCGCCGCTATGACGTCCGCCTGCTTGATCTCGGGCGGTTGCGCGAAGAGGTCAGCTGCCTGCGCCATGAGCGCCTCGGCCACCTTGCCCGAGAGGTGGGCCTGCCGACCCGAGTCGTCCGGGAAGGCGTCGAAGATGGCGAACTCGGACGGCCCGAGGCGCAGCGCGAACCACGCGGTCGTGTGCGGCTCCTCGTTGACGAGCGCAAGCCCTCCTTCGAGGAATTTTGCGACGTCGTCTTCCTTGCCCGGCTTGGCGTGCAGTGGAACGAGTAGTCCTACGC
>JACCWU010000021.1 GCA_013697465.1 Actinomycetota bacterium
CTGCGGAGCCGTTTGCTCCGGCCGGCGGCACGTCTGCCACGGAAAGCGCAGAGAGCGGGGAAGACTCGACGCCGAGGAACGAGGACCTCCAGCCTCGGGCCGTTCGGAGGGAGTCATAGCGCCGCTCGTCGCCGACGACGGCGCCGGCGACTCTCGAGATCCCCCAGCTGGAGACATCCAGGGCGAGCGCCTCCAGATCGGCCGGGGTCAGCGTGGGGTCGCCGTAGCCGACGAGGTGGAGATCGCCTTTCCACGTCCTTCCGGAGAGCTCACCCGACCCGCGCACCTCGGTGCGGAACCGGAACGCTGGGCCGAGCAGGCGCAGGGCGCCGAACGCCACAGCCAGCTTCTCCGCAGAAGCCGGGGCGAGCGAAAGAGAGGCGTTGTGCTGGAAGACCACCTGCCCCGTCTGCAGGTCGACCGCGATCGCACCGGTTCGGGACGGATCGACGTCGCGCGAGGCGAGTGCCTTTCCGAGCGCGCCGGACGTGGGCGCGGCACCTACGCGTGCGGGTCCGTCTGCCCGTGCAGCCGTCGAAGTAGCCGTAGCAAGCGCAAGGGCGCATACGACAAGCCCGGCGACGAGGGAAAGCCGGAGCACGCCCTCAGTCTAGATTCGGCTTCGGGCGCCCTCTACCGGTAGACGGTGATCGTCACGGTCTTGCGGCCCCAGTTTCGAGCCGCCTTGTCGCTCGGCATCCAGAGATCGATGATCCGGCCCTTGATCGCCACTCCGACATCGGCGGCGATTCCCCGTCCGTACCCCGGGACGAAGAGGCGTGTCCCGAGCGGGATCACCCGCGGGTCGACGGCGACGACGCCCTTTCGCACCGGCAACCCGCTCGCGGTCGATCCCGGGAGGTGATAGGCGACCGCATCCACCTCGAGCCGAGACCCGGTCGCCGTTGTCACGTCGGACACGTCCGCCGGAGCGGTCGACGTTGCGGCCGCAGGACTGGTTGCGAGAGCGACTGTCCCACCGAGGACCGCGACGAGAAGCAGTCCGTGCTTGCGGGTTCCCCTACCCACGAAGCGTCGACCCTAACACACCCTGGTTTCAGGCGGAGTTTTGGACGCTTACGAACATGCCTCTTTTGCAGTGATTTTGGCTCTGTTGTCGGTTGCAGGCGTCCGCATAGGCTGCTAGTGTCCCCGCCTTGTGACGGGCAGGGCCGCCACCGGTGGGCCTGTTCGGGGTCGAACCCGTGGGCGTTCGACCACCGGATGGGCGCCGATAGTCCTGGTTGTCGCGGCACTCGCCGCGGGGCTGCTGCTTGCCGTCGGACCGGCGTCGGGCCAGACGATTACGTCGAAGCGGGCGCAGGCGGAGGCCATCATGGCCGAGGTTCAGCAGCTCGACGCGGATCTCGCGGGCACGATCGAGGCATGGAACGGCGCAAAGATCGAGCTCGACAAGATCGACGTCGACCTCGAAGTCAACGCCCGCCACCTCGTCACGGCGAAGAAGAGCCTCGTCGTCGCCCAGGACAGAATCTCGCAGCGGCTCCGCGACCTCTACGTCAACGGTGACGGCGACTCCACCCTCGAGGTCTTGCTCGGCGCCCACAGCCTCGACGACGTCATCGCCAGGCTCGATGCCATCGAGCGCGTCTCGCACCAGGACGCGAAGGTGCTCGCCGCGGTCAAGCGTTTCCGCAAGGAGGTGGAGACGCGCCGCGCGAACCTGCAGAAGGCGCGGACGTCGCAGGCCGCGATCGTGGCCGAGCGAGCCGAGCAGAAGAGCTACATCGAGTCTCGCCTCTCCGAGCGAGAGCAGCTGCTCGCCTCCGTCAAGGACGAGATCGCGCGTCTGCAGGCGGAGGAGCGCGCGCGGCAGGTGCGGCTCGCCGCCGAGGCTCGAGCGCGGCTCCAGGCGCAGCAGCTCGCGGCTCTCCAGGCTCAGGCCGAGGAGGACGCGGCGGTGGCATCGTCTGTCTACGTGCCGGAGGCCGTTATCCCCGTTGCCGCGCCGCCCGACGGGAGCAGGGCGTCTCAGGTGATTGCCATCTCGATGGAGTACCTCGGCATTCCGTACGTCTGGGGCGGGTCGAGCCCGTCCACCGGCTTCGACTGCTCGGGTCTAACCACGTACGTGTTCGCGCAGATCGGCGTCTCGCTTCCGCACCACGCAGCGTCGCAGTACAACTACGGCGTTCCGGTCTCGCGTGAGGACTTGCAGCCGGCCGACCTCGTGTTCTTCAACGGTCTCGGCCACATGGGCATGTACATCGGGGGCGGTCAGTTCATCCACGCTCCCCACACCGGCGACGTCGTCAAGATCTCGAGCATCTACGACAGCTGGTACGCGTCGACCTGGGTTGGCGCTCGCCGAGTCCTGTAGAGCGTCGAGGTAAGGGAGCGTCGTGGCCGCGAACCCGGTCACGGTGAGGACTACGCGTACAGGTCTTCGATCTCGTCTGCGAAGTGCTCGATCACGGCGCGCCGCCGGAGCTTGAGCGTCGGCGTGACCTCACCGTGCTCCATCGTGAAGTCGCGCGGAAGAAGAGCGAAGCGCTTGACCTGCTCGTAGCGCGACCGCTCGCGGTTCGTCTCGTCGACGACGCCTTGGACGAGCTGACGCACCCGCTCGTCTCCGACGAGCGATGACATGTCGGCGCCGAGCTCGTGCTCCTCCGCCCAGCGACCGATCTCCGCCTCGTCGAGCGTGATGAGCGCCGCCACGTACGGACGGCGGTCCCCCACGACGAGCGCCTGTGACACGTACCTCGAGGTCTTCAGGTCGTTCTCGATGTTCTGGGGCGCGACGTTCTTCCCGCCGGCCGTGACGAGGATGTCCTTCTTGCGGTCGGTGATCGTGATGAACCCGTCCGCGTCGATCTCGCCGATGTCGCCCGTGCGAAGCCACCCGTCCGGTGTCAACACGGCAGCGGTCGCCTCGGGTTCCTTGAAGTATCCCTGGAAGACGGTCTCGCTCCGGACGAGAAGCTCACCGTCGTCGTCTACCCTGACCTCGAACCCGGGCAGCGCGGGGCCTACCGTGCCGAACCGGTAGCGATCGGGCCGGTTCGTGCTGGCCGCCGTCGTGCACTCCGTCAACCCATAGCCCTCGAGGATGCGTATCCCGACGGCGTCGAAGAACTCGGCGATCTCTTTGGCCAGCGGCGCTCCGCCGGAGATCGGGATGCGCAAGCGTCCGCCCAGCCGCTTCTTTACCTTCGAGAAGACGAGACGGTCGGCGAGCCGGTGTCGCATTGCGAGCCCTCGCGGAATGGGCTTCCCTTCACCCTCGAGGCGGCTGATCTCGCGCCCGATCGGGAGCGCCCAGTCGATGAGGCGCCGCTTGATTCCGGTCGCATCCTCGAAGCGTGCCTGGACGGCTGCGTACACCTTCTCGTACACGCGGGGAACGCTCGGCAAGACGCTAGGCCGAACTTGCAGCATCGCCTCGGCAACCCGGAGCGGGTCTGCGAGAAAGGCGATCGGGAAGCCGACGTACGCCCCGGTCAGGAGCATCAGCCGCCCGAAGTTGTGAGCGAGGGGAAGGTAGAGGAGCATCGAGTCGTCCACCCGGTAATGGTCGTCCATCTCGTCCACGACGCTGACCATCGCGTAGTAGTTGCGGTGGCTGATCATGCAGCCCTTCGGCGGCCCGGTCGTCCCCGAGGTGTAGATGATCGTGAAGAGGTCCTCTTCCCCGATCGCGGCCGACGCGCCGTCGAGCGCCGCCGGGTTTGCTTCGGCGAAGTCGCGGCCGTGGGTCGCGAGGCCTGCGAGGTCGTGGAACGTGAGCACGTGCTCGAGCTTCGGCAGCTCCTCCGAGACCGCTTCGACCTTGGCGAGTTGTGCAGCGTCCTCGCAGACGATGCCGACCGCCTCCGAGTGCTCGAGGAGGTAACCGACGTCCCGCGAGGCGCTGTTCGCATAGACGGGGATCCCGACCGCGCCGATGTGGGCGAGCGCGAAGTCCAGGAGTGCCCACTCCAAGGAGTTCTGGGCGAGGAGGGCGAACGCGTCACCTTTGCCCACACCTCGGGCGAGAAGGCCGTTGGCGTAGGCGTGCACGAGCTCGTCCGCCTCCGGCCAGGAGACCTCTCGCCAGCCCCCCTCGTGCTCGACGAGGTACGCCGGCGTCGTGCGCTCGGCAGCGACCGCGTCGCGCCAAAGGCGCGCGATCGTGCGCCGACCGCTGGACGGAGCTGTCTTCGGGCCCGCAGAGGCGGTTTCGGTCACTTGCCTGAGCTTACTCAGAGGGTTTGCGTACTGGGTGGCGAAACAGCTTGGTCCCTCTAGAGTTATCGACTCATGCGCACATCCTGGAACGGTTCACTCAGCTTCGGCCTCGTGTCGATCCCCGTCGGCCTCGCGCCGGCGACCAAGCCCGCCGCGCGCCAGTCCGACGTCTCCTTTCGGCTCCTGCATCGCGAGTGCGGTACGCCCATCAAGCAGAAGCGCTGGTGCCCGAAGCACGACCGGGAGGTCACTCAAGACGAGATCGTCCGCGGCTATGAGGTGACCAAGGGGCAGTTCCTGATCGTAGAGGACGCCGATCTGGAGGCGATCGAGCGCCAAGACGATTCCCGCTCGATCGAGATCACGCGCTTCGTCCAGGGGGACACGGTCGATCCGATCTTCTTCGATCGCACGTACTTCCTCGTTCCCGAGTCCGGTGCGGCGCAGCGGCGGCCCTACGTTCTGCTGCTGGAGGCGATGCGCAAGACCGGAACCGCGGCCCTTGGCCGGTTCGTCCGCGCCGGCAGAGAAAGCCTGTGCCTCGTGCGGGCACGAGACGACGCCCTCGTCCTCGAGACGCTGTTCTTGGCAGAGGACGTCCACTCGCAGGCGGAGATCTCCGAGGCGATCGAGGGCACGGAGGTCAAGGAGTCCGAGCTGGACCTCGCCCGCCAGGTGATCGAGAGCCTCGCGGGCGACTTCGAGCCGACGGAGCTCGCGAGCGAATACCGCCGCGACCTCCGCGCGCTCCTCGAGGCGAAGACCCGTGGAGAGGAGATCGCGATACCGGAGCCCGTCGCCGAAGCACCGGCAATCGACCTCATGGAGGCGCTCAAGGCGAGCGTCGCGGCCGTAAAGCGAAGTGGCAAGGAGAAGGGGCCCTCGAAGAGCAAGGCGGCCGGCGGCTCGAAGTCACGCAGTCGCGCGCGCTCGTAGGGCGCTCGCAGCTACAAGACGCTCGATGTGAAATCGCTGCGGCCCGGCTGCG
>JACCWU010000030.1 GCA_013697465.1 Actinomycetota bacterium
GCCGTGCGGATCGTCAGTGGGAGCCCGTGGCACGCGCTCTTCGCCAAGACGCTCTTCATCGATCCGTCCCCCGACGAGCTCGAGAGCTTCGAGCCGGATGCGCTCGTCTTGCACGCCCCCGCCGTGACGGCGACGCCCGACGAGGACGGGACCCGCAGCGGCACGTTCGTCTGCCTGCACCCGACACGCAGGGAGGTCCTGATCGGCGGGACGTTCTACGCCGGCGAGATCAAGAAGTCGATCTTCACGCTCATGAACGACCTGCTGCCGCTCGAAGGCGTGTTTCCCATGCACTGCTCGGCGAACGTGGACGACAACGGCTCGGTCGCGGTCTTCTTCGGGCTTTCCGGCACCGGCAAGACGACGCTGTCGGCGGATCCCGAGCGGCATCTCATCGGCGACGACGAGCACGGCTGGGGAGGCGAGGGTGTGTTCAACTTCGAGGGCGGGTGCTATGCAAAGGTCATCCGGCTCTCCGCCGAGGCCGAGCCTGAGATCCACAGGATGACGCGCACGTTCGGCACCGTGCTCGAGAACGTCGTCGCAGACGAGCGTGGCGTGCTCGACCTCGACGACGACTCTAAGACCGAGAACACGCGCGCCGCCTACAAGCTCGAGCAGATCGCGAACGCCCTGCACGAGAAGCGGGCCGGGCATCCGAGCTCGGTCGTCTTCCTCACCGCCGACGCGTTCGGGATCCTCCCGCCGATCGCGCGGCTGACGCGCGACCAGGCGCTGTACTGGTTTCTCTCGGGCTTCACCGCGAAGCTCGCGGGCACCGAGATCGGCGTGCAGGAGCCGCAGCCGACCTTCTCCGCGTGCTTCGGCGCTCCGTTCCTGCCGCAGCCGCCCGCGGTCTACGCGCGCCTGCTCGGGGAGAAGCTCGACCTGCATCGGGCACGGGTCTGGCTCGTGAACACGGGGTGGACAGGCGGGCCGTACGGGGAGGGTCACCGCATGCCCATCAAGGCGACGCGCGCGCTGCTCGACGCGGCGCTCTCGGGCGACCTCGACGGGGTGGAGTATCGGAGGGACGAGACGTTCGGCGTCGAGGTCCCCGTCGAGGTCCCCGGAGTAGATTCCGCTCTCCTCGACCCGCGCTCCACCTGGGCCGATCCGGCTGCCTACGACGCCAAGGCGCATGAGCTCGCACGCATGTTCCGCGACAACTTCACGCGGTTCGCGGACGATGTGGGTGACGCGGTCGCGGCGGCCGGCCCGCGCGCCTGAGCCCGACGTGGTCCCCGAGGCTCCACTCGAACGGACCGGAGACGGGCTCATGGCCGCCGGCGAGGGCTGGTTCGTCCTGAACGCCCGTGAGGCGCGCTGGTTCAAGCGCGGAGGCCAAGGGGTCCAGCCGGGCCTCCAGGGTCGGGGGGACTTCCGGCAGCTCGGAATGGGCCTCGATGTGCTCGCGCCGGGGGAGCCGATGGCGATGTATCACTGGGAAACCGATCAGGAGGACTTCCTCGTGCTCTCCGGCGAGGCGCTGCTCGTCGTCGAGGGCGAGGAGCAGCCGCTGCGGCAGTGGGACTTCGTGCACTGCCCGCCCGGGACGAAGCACGTGATCGTCGGGGCCGGAGACGGGCCCTGCGTCGTCTTCGCCGTCGGCGCGCTGGAGCATCACACCACGGGGGCGCGCGTGGACGGCACCTTGCAGGGGGTCGCGGACTGGGGCGCCTATACGGTGGACGAGGCTGCGCTCCGGCACGGCGCGGGCGTCGAGGAGGAGACGACCGTCGCGGAGGTCGCTTACGCTCGCTTCCCGAAGCCCGAGCCGACGCCGACGCGCTACCACGACGGCTGGCTTCCGAGTGGATGATGCTCGCCGCGCGGTGCACAACGGGTCCTTAACGCCGATTCTCACGTTGCTCTCAGAGTTCCCAGGCATATGAGCCGGGTGGCGTTCCCACGCGGGCTCCGCTCCCTCGTCACAGCCGTCGCGCTCGGGTTGTTCTCGGCGTTCGCTCTGGGCGCGGCCGAGAGAGCTTCGGTCGCAGCTCCGGGCTCGCCCGCGCTCGCGCGCTCGCTCGAGGGTCGCGTCACACCACTTCGGCTGAACAGGCTCGCTCAGGCCGCGATCGAGTGGCGGGGAGGGCCGATCGTGACCTCGACCGGCGAGACGGTGACCGTCTTCGTCTCCGACGCCTTCGCCTCCGAGGTCGTGACTCCGGAGAGCTGGGCCGAGTTTCTCGCCGGGCTCGTGCACGGCTCCGAGCTGTCGGCGCTCGAGACTCGCATCGCACCGCTGTCCGAGGTTCGGCAGATCTGCGGCGCTCGCGCCCTCGGCTGCTACTCGCGCAACCGGGCGATCTCGATCGGCGAGACGCTCCCGGACGGGACGACGGCGGAGGAGGTGATCCGTCACGAGTACGGCCACCACATCGCGCTCTACCGCTCGAACGAGCCTTGGCGGGCGATCGAGTGGGGCCCGAAGAGGTGGGCGTCGGCCGCGAACATCTGCGCGCGGGTCACGCACAAGGAGGCGTTCCCCGGCGACCAGGGCTCGAACTACACCCGGAACCCCGGCGAGGCCTGGGCGGAGGTGTATCGCCTCATGGACGAGCGGAAAGCCGGAGTCGCCACTGGGACCTGGCAGACCGTCGCGCCGACCTTCTACCCGGACGACGCTGCACTCGAAGCAGCGGAACAGGACGTCATCGCCCCGTGGACGGCGGGCGAGAAGCTCGTCGTGCGCCGCAACCTCACGAGGAAGGGCCAGGTCTGGTGGATCCCGGTATCGACCCCGCTGGACGGCTCGCTCTCGATCACCGTCACCGTGCCGAGGGGCGGCCTGCACGAGGCCGCGCTCGTGGCCGCAAACCGCCGTACCGTCCTCCAGCGGACGCAGTGGTCGGGTGTGAGGCAGAGGAGCGTCTCGCGCAGCGTCTGCGGGCAGCGCTCGCTCTACGTGAAGGTGACGCAGAAGGGCACCTTCGGAGGGGTAACGGTCGCCGTCTCGCGTCCCTGACCGAGTGGGCGATTGACCTCGCCGCCGCGCCCGGCGTAGGGTGGTCGCGGTATCGACCCTCGAAGACGGGAGGCGGTTATGAAGGGAAGGGGTTTGCGACCGAGCCCCGCGCTCGTGGTCGCGATCATCGCGTTGTTCGTCGCGCTCGGGGGCACTGCGGGGGCCGTGATGACGCAGGTGCCACTCGCGAAGCGGGCGCTCGTCGCCGACAACGCGAAGAAGCTCGGCGGCAAGACGCTCGGACAGGTCGCGGCGCAAGCTGCCGCAGCTCCCGGGCCCGCGAGCACAGCCGCCGGGCTCGTGAGCATAAAGACCTCGAGCGCGACGATCGCCGCGGATGGCGGGGGCGAGTTTACGATCGCGTGCGACGCGGGTCAGAGGGTCGTGGGCGGTGGGTTCTCGTCGGACGCGGTCGTCTTCAACCTGGACTCGCATCCGTCGAACGACTCGACCTGGCGCCTGTATCTATTCAACGGCTCGAGCTCAGCGGCAGCGCCGGTGACCATCTACGCGACCTGCATCCGTTAGCTGTACTGATCGCATGATGAGGCCCGGGACTTGGCGGTTGTACCACCTGAGGTAGCCGGGGAGCGCTTTGGCGCGGTGGCTGCTGGTGGAATAGGCAACGCGGTAGAGCCCACTCGCGCAGGAGCGTCTTGATCAGCGCTTCCGCCTTCTCCGTTCGTGTAGGGCAGTAGGGGCCCCGTTAGCGGCGATCGAGACGAGCCCGAGACAAGTGTCGCGTCAGAGGTCGGAGTGGTAGGCCTTGGCGTTGTCCGGGCATGAAACTGCGTCCGGCCTCACCGTGAGCATCCGTGCTCCCGGGATTTGCGCTTCGCTTCGTCGGTTACCCGCACCCACGCCAGCAATCGCAAAGGAGAGCGCCCGCCGCCACTTGACTTTCATCCGTCAATCAGCACGCGCTCGACCGTGATCCCTGCCCGGTGTACCAGCCGAACGCGCGGCGCAAGAAGGTGGCGGGAGCGGTTGATCCCGTCTTGGGTGCGCTTTGCCGATCTCCCAGAAGCGCCCGAGCTTCTTCGTGTCGACGTGCAGGAGTCCGCCGGGGCCGCTCTCACTCGTAGCGCGCGCGCCGATCGCTTGTCGGCCTCGGGAGCCGCGAGCAGTCCGCCCGGCGCAGCACGTTGCCAACGGTGGCGGCGGGACGCTCCGCGATCGTGGCGATCACCGCCGCCGCCCGAGCCCTCGGGCCAGCGGAGGATCGCTGCTCGGCCTCGGGAGCGAGCCGGCGCGATTGCCGGCGCGGCCTCGAGCGTCGATCGGCGAGCACTTGCCAAGGCACCGCCCGGAAAGCGTCGCCGGAGCGGACAGCCGGTCGCGCGGCTGACACCGCAGGCGGCCGCGTCCGCCTGCGGACTCTTCCCCGCAACGAATGGAGCGCGACTCGAACGAGAAACGCATCCGCCTGGGCGGGAAAAGCTCCCTCACGCATCTGGGCCTCCCTTCGCGAGCTTGGCCTTGGTCGACCACAAGGCTGCCCGAGGTCCTGACGCGATCAGTTGTCTCGCCGGTATGCGGTTACTCCACCTAGACGCTATGGCGGTATCTGAATCAGGACTAATGATCGTCGACCAGTGGATGGTGAGCTTGGGATAATGGGAACATGAGCAAGGCTGCGCCGCTCGTCAGCGTGCTCACCCCGGTGCACAACGGCGCGCAGTACATCGAGGAATGCATGACGAGCGTTGTGCGACAGACCTATGCGAACTGGTCATTCACGGTTGTCGACAACTGCAGCACGGATGCGACACCCGATCTGGTTGAGCGACACGTGAGCGAGGACTCGCGCATTCGACACCTGCGGTTCGAGGAGTTCGTCGACGCGACGGAGAACCACAACCGCGCGGTCGCAGCGATGGACGGCGAGAGTGTCTACTGCAAGTTCGTCCAGGGGGACGACTGGCTCTTTCCCGACTGCCTCGAGCGCATGGTGGCGCGCGCGGAGTCGTCGCCGTCCATCGGCATCGTCGGGTCGTATCGGCTGCACCAGGACACGGTCGACCTCGTCGGCTTGCCGTACGAGACGACCTGCGCGGACGGGCGGGACGTTCTCCGACAGGCGCTGCTGGGCGGCCCTTACGTGACGGGAGCGCCCACCGCGACGCTGCTCCGTTCGGACCTCGTTCGGCTACGAACGCCCTTCTTTGACGACCGCTTCTGGCACAGCGACACGGAGGCGGTCTACTGGCTGCTGACGCAGTCGGACTTCGGTTACGTCCACCAGGTACTGACGTTCGCGCGAGCGCAGGCGGGCGCTCGCTCCGCGCATGCCCGGCGGATCAACACCTCCGGCCCCGAAAACATCCGATTCCTCCTGCGCTACGG
>JACCWU010000047.1 GCA_013697465.1 Actinomycetota bacterium
GACGAAGACACTCGATGTCCTCGGCGCCTGGGGAGATACCTCGCGTCTCGACGACGCGCTCGAGAGCCTGGCCCTTTGGCTCGGCGCCGAGCGCATCCGGGGTGAGAGCGCAAGTTACAAGTTGTAACTTGGCGATCTCGCGCGTCAGTAGCATCCGCGCCGTGAAGTTCGAGACGAAGGCGATCCACGTCGGCCAGGAGCCCGACCCCGCAACCGGAGCGGTGACGACGCCGATCTACCAGACGTCGACCTTCGTCCAGGAAGCCGTCGGCGTGCACAAGGGCTACGACTACGCGCGTGTTGCCAATCCGACGCGAACGGCGCTGCAAGAGTGTCTCGCGGCGCTCGAGGGCGCAGCGCACGGCCATGCCTTCTCGTCCGGCCTCGGAGCGACGACCACTCTGATGCACCTCCTCTCCCCGGGTGACCACGTCGTCGCCGTGAACGACGTGTACGGGGGCGTCTACCGCATGTTCTCGCAGGTCTACGAGCCGAAGGGCTACCGCTTCACCTACCTCACCCCCGACGTGATCTCCACCGGACTCGCCGATCACCTCGACGAGCAGACAAAGCTCGTCTGGCTCGAGACGCCGACCAACCCACTGCTCAACATCGTGGACATCCGGACTGCGGCCGCGGCAGCACACGCGGCGGGAGCGCTCGTCGTCGTCGACAACACTTTCGCGACGCCATACCTACAGCGGCCACTCGAGCTCGGCGCGGATCTCGTCCTCCATTCGACGACGAAGTACCTCGGCGGCCACTCCGACGTCGTCGGCGGCTTCGTCGCCACGAACGACGACGCGCTCTCGGAGCGACTCGCATTCCTCCAGAAGTCGCTGGGCGCGGTCCCCGGGCCGTTCGACTGCTGGCTCGTCCTCCGCGGGATCAAGACCCTCGCAGTCCGCATGGATCGGCACTGCGAGAACGCGGTCGCCATCGCCTCGCTGCTCGAACGACATCCGCGCGTGGAGCGCGTCCTCTATCCCGGCCTCCCGTCACACCCGGGCCATAGGCTCGCCGCGCGGCAGATGCGTAACTTCGGGGGCATGGTCTCGTTCCTCCTGGGCTCAGAAGACGAGGCCGCCGTCGTCGTCGCGCGGACGCAGATCTGGAAGCTCGCCGAAAGCCTCGGAGGTGTCGAAAGCCTCATCGAGCTGCCGGCTCGAATGACGCACGCCTCGACCGCGGATGCACCCTTCGCCGTACCCGGCAGCCTGATCCGCCTCTCGGTGGGCATCGAGTCGGTCGACGACCTGCTCGCCGACCTCGACGGCGCACTCGCGATCTAGAGCACGGTTGAGGCGTGACCCCGGAGCCGATCGACCTCCACCACCAAGCGCAGCGGATCGTCGGCTGCTACCTGCTGGAGACCCGCGACGGCCCGGCGCTCGTCGACTGCGGCCCGGCGACGAGCGTCGCGCATCTCAAGGCCGGACTCGCCGAGCGCGGACTCGACCTGACCGAGGTCAAGCATCTCCTCCTCTCGCACATTCACCTCGACCATGCGGGAGCCGCAGGAGTGCTCGTGCGCGAGCATCCCTGGCTCCAGGTCCACGTCTCCGAGATCGGGGCGCCGCACCTGGTCGACCCGAGCAAGCTCGAAGCGAGCGCGCGGCGCCTCTACGGGACCGCATTCGACGCTCTTTGGGGCGAGTTGGTGCCGGTGCCGACGGCGAACGTCAACGTGGTGGAGGAGGACGTCGTCGGCCTCGAGTGCTTCCCCACCCCTGGCCACGCCTCTCACCACGTCTCATACCTGGCCGCGGACGGCACCCTCTACGCCGGAGACGCTGCCGGCGTTCGCATCGTGCCCGGTCGTTTCGTGCTTCCGCCTTGCCCGCCGCCCGAGTTCGACCGCGATCTCTGGCTGCGAACGATCGACGAGATCGAGCGGCGCACGCCGGGGCGGCTCGCTCTCATCCACTTCGGGGTCTTCGACGACGTCGAGGCCCACCTCGACGCGCTTCGCGCGAGGCTCGACCGCTGGTCGCAGCGCGTCGAGGACGGGATGGATGAGCGGACGTTCGTGGCAGCCGCCCGTTACGACGTCTCCCAGACGGACCCCGAGTTGGTCGACGAGTACGACAGCGCGGCGCCGTACTGGCACCATTACCGCGGCATCGAGCGTTACTGGCGCAAGCGGCGCGAGGAGATGAAGGCGATCTAGCTTCGCGCCCGCGATTTCACGGGCAGCTCGATACCGCGGCGCTCGAGCTCGCGCCTGACTTCCTCCAACGTCGCGCCGCCGCGGGCGTGCAGATCGCGAAGCAGCTCGTTGATTGCAAGGTCGGGATTGTCCTCGACGATGAGGAATGCGGCCACGCTCTCGTGCCGAACCTTGCCATTCGTGACGTCGATCCAGTGGCGGTGACTGGTTGCGATGAGATTCGCGATGCCCTGCTCGACGTCACAGTTCAATACGACTTCGTGCTCCGAGCCGTCGTGGAGCCGGGCGATGAGTCTGCGTGTCACGTCGCCAGGCTAACCAACCCCGCCGCCGAACGCGTGCGTTTCGAGGTCGGCGAGCGAGACGAACTCGAGCGCCGAGGCATGGGTGGCCTCCAGGATGACGGGCGGAGCGACTCCGAATTCAAAGGCCTCTTGCCAGCGCAGCGCGACCACGCACCAACGATCTCCCGGCTCGAGGCCCGGAAACATCCACTGAGGCTGCGGGGTGACGAGGTCGTTGCCACGCATTCGCGTGAACTCGAGGAACTCCTCGGTCATGACGGCGCAGACGACGTGGACACCGAGGTCGCCCGAGCCCATGCGGCAGTACCCGTCGCGGTGGAAGCCCGTGACAGGATCGAGCGAACAGGGCTCGAGAGCGCCACCGAGGACGTTCACGGTGGGAGCGTAGAGGCGCGAGGGGTCAGACCCGAGGACATGTCCGCAACGACAGGTTTGTCGCGCTCGAGCTCCACTCAACGGCAGGCCCTTGCCCTCGTGTAAGTCCGTTCTGGCCTGTCTCTGGGTCTGACCCTCGGGGCCCCTCTGCCTCCGAGGCCCTCCCGGCGCCTACGCCCACCCCGTGACGAGCCAGCGGCCGCGGCGGAACCGCGCCGCCATCAGCACGAGCCGCACGGCGATCAGGATCACGAGCGCCGCCCACACACCGCGAATTCCCCAGTCGCCCGCGAGCGAGGCGAGCAGAACGAGGGCACAGACGACGAATGCGATCACCATCGAGACGGCGAGATACGGCCCGTCGCTGGCGCCGATCAGAACCCCGTCCAACGCAAATACGGCGCCGTTCAGGGGTTGCATGAGCGCGAAGAGCGGCCACAGGAGCGCTGTTTCGTCGAGCACCGCCGCGTCGCCGGTGAAGATCCTGGGAAGCACGCCACCGAGCGCGAGCATCACGAGCGCGAAAGCGCCGCCCGCCGCCACCGAGAGCCAGATCATCCGCTCACCCGCGGCGTATGCCCGCTCGGTGCGACCCGCCCCGAGCTCCCGCCCCACGATGATCTGGCCGGCGATCGCCACCGAGTCGAGGACGAGCGCAAGGAATATGAAGAGCTGAAAGGCGATTTGGTGCGCGCCGATCGACGCCTCCCCGAAGCGGGTCGCCACGGCCCCGGCGAGGACGAAGGAGCCCATGAGCGCGCTCGTCCGCAGGAAGATCCACTTTCCGAGCCAGAGCACGCGTCGCGCGAGCTGGAGTCGCGGGCGCGCTTCTCCGGCTCGAAGCCCCCGCAGGATCACGAACACGAATGCGGCGCCCATCCCGAGTTGCGCAATCGCCGTGCCCCACGCGGAGCCCTCGATGCCCCAGCCGAAGCCATAGACGAACAGCACCTCGAGCACGACGTTCAGTGCATTCCCGGCGATGACGATGAGGAGCGGGGTACGCAGGTCCGAGATCCCGCGCAGGTACCCCTGGCCGCCTAACGCGAGGAAGGCGGCGGGAAAGCCGACCGCAGCGATGCGCACATAGGTGACGGCGTAGTCGGCAGCCTGGCCTTCGCCGCCCATCAACGCGACCAGCGGCTCGGCGAAGATTGCGAGCAGCGCCGACACTGCGATCCCGAACGCGAGCGAGAGCCAGACGGCCTGCGCCCCGAGCCGACGCGCGATCGCCGTCTCGCCCGCGCCGCCCGCTCGAGCAACCTGCGCCGTCATCCCGTACTGGAGGAAGTTGAAGATCGCGAACACGCCGCCGAGGATCGCCGCCGCGATGCCGAGCGCCGCAAGCTGCGACCGCCCCAGGTGGCCGACGATCGCCGTGTCCACGAGGAGATAGAGCGGCTCGGCCGCGAGCGCCCCGAGCGCCGGCACCGCGAGCCTGAAGATCTCCCGGTCGTGCGGCGACCGAAGCCTCACGCGAGCCCCCCATCACCGCAGGCGATGACGCCCAAGTTGCAAGTTGCAACTTGCCCTGCAAGCGGCGCCGAGGATGCCTTCGAAGCCAAGTTACAAGTTGTAACTTGGCGGTGGTCCCCACGTGGCCGCGCCAAGTCGCGGTCGGAGTGTCACTTGGTCGCGGCGATCGTCGCCTCGTACGCGGCGACGTAGTCGGCCACCATGTGCTCCGGCGAGAAGCGCTCCTCTACCTCGCGGCGCAGCGCCGCAGGGTCGAGGTTGTCGGCCTGCTCGAGCACGGCCGGGTCCTCCATCTCACGGTAGTTGTCGACGAGGATTCCCGTGCGGCCGTGCTCGATGATCTCGGGAGCCGCTCCGCGCCGGGTCGAAAGCACCGGCGTTCCGCATGCCATCGCCTCGATCATCATGAGCCCGAACGGCTCCTCCCAGTCGATCGGCGAGATGAGCGCGCGAGCCCCCATGAGGAGCTCGACCTTGTCCGCGTGGCCCACCTCGCCGACGTACTCGATCGAGCCGCCCAGGTGCGGGCGGATGAACTCGTCGAAGTAGCGGATCTCGAGGGGCTCTCTGCACTTCGCCGCGATCTTGAGCGGGAGCCCGGTCTCGAGTGCGACGGCGAGCGCGCGGTGAGCGCCCTTGTCAGGGCTCATGCGGCCGAGGAAGAGTAGGTAGTCGCCGCCTGACCGCCTGAAGGGGTAGACGGAAAGGTCGAGCGCGTTCGGGCAGTTCGCGATCCAGGGCAGGTCCGGCTTCGGTCTGCGCTGGTTCATGGAGATCGAGATCAGCTTGGCCCGCGGGACGAGAGACACGACGTCCTCGTACATGCGACCCGGCTGGCCGTCGAGAGGCCCGTGAACCGTGTGGCAGAAGGGGACGTCGAGGAGGCCGCCGAGCGCGAGGCCGAGGAGGCCCGTGTGATCGTGGAGAACATCGAAGTCCCCCGAACGGTGCAGCGCGAAGATCGTGTGCTGCATCTCCCAGTACGTATGACCGATCCATTCGCTCGGTGCCGTGTGGAAGAACGACTCCAGGCGCGCGCGCGTCTGCGAGTCGCCGGAGGCGAAGAGCGTCACGTCGTGGCCTGCGTCCACCAGGCCGTCGGCGAGCAGCGCGACCACGCGCTCGGTTCCCCCGTAGGCCTCGGGCGGCACGGGGAACCAGACGGGGCAGATGATTCCGATGTTCATTCAGGGGCCTTCCCTGATGGTGACCCTGCCACGTTCGACCGAAACCGTCCAGCTATGCCCGAAGGCGCGGACTCCCTCGAGCCGCATTCCGTCGAGCCAGCTCGGGAGCTCGTCCTCCACCGTCGTCACGAGGCGCTGGTGCGAACGGTCGGGCTCGATGCCGAGCAGGATGCGCAGGAGGAGGATCGGAGTCCCGGCCGCCCAGGCCTGCGGGCGGGCGGCGGTGGGATATGCGATCGGGAACGGCGTCTCGGCTCGGGCAAAGCCGGCGAAGACTTCGGGCAGCGACCACTGGAAGTGGCCTGCCGCCTCGATCAGCGCTCGCGCGATCCGCCGTGCTGCCTCCGTGTGACCGTGCCGGGCGAGCCCCCAGGCGGCGAACGCGGAGTCATGGGGCCACACCGTGCCGTTGTGGTAGCTGAGCGGGTTGAACGCCGCCTCGTCGCTCGCCATCGTGCGGATCCCCCACCCCGACCAGAGCGTCTCCGAGAGGAGCTGATCCGCGACAGCTCCGATGCGCTCGGGCGGCACGATGCCGCTCCAGAGCAGGTGGCCCATGTTCGAGCAGCGCGAGTCGACCTTGCGCTTCTCACCGTCGAGCGCGAGCACGTAGAACCCACCGCGCTCCTCGCTCCAGAACGCTTCATTGAAGCGCGTCCGCAGCTCCTCGGCCTCGCTGTCGAGCCGATCCGCGAGCGCGGCGTCGCGCCAGCCCTTTCGCGCGATCTCCGCAAGCCCCCGTTTCGCGTCGTAGACGTAGCCCTGGACCTCGACCGGCGCGATCGGAGGGTCGGCCAGCCGGCCGTCGTGGAACCGCTGCGAGTCGCCCGAGTCCTTCCACGACTGGTTGGCGAGCCCGCGCTCGGTCCGGCGCTCGTACTCGAGAAACCCGTCGCCGTCGCGGTCGCCGTAGCGATCGACCCACTCGAGCGCGCGCAGCGCGGGTTCCTTGAGCCTCGTAACGAGCGCGGTGTCGTCGGTCCAGCGGAATGTCTCCGCGAGGAGCACGAGGAAGAGCGGGGTGGAGTCGATCGAGCCGTAGTAGCGCGCGAACCAGGTCTCGGCCGCTCGTCCGTTCCGCACCTCGTGGACGATCTTCCCCGGTTCTGCGTCGATCGTCGGGTCGTCCTCGGTCGCCTGCAAGTATGCGAGCACGTCGAGGGCGCCCGAGGCGAGCTCGTGCCCGAGGAGCATCGTCTGGAGCGACGTGATCGCCGTGTCACGCCCGAAGACGGTCATGAACCACGGCATTCCCGCGGCAAAAAGGGGCCGGCGCTCCTCGCCGCTGCGGATGCGCAGCGCGGCGAGATCGGCGATGGACTGGTCGAACGCGCGGCGGAGCGCCTCCCAGCCGCCGCGCAGCTTCGGCACGCGCAGCGTCCACGCTTCGACGACGTCGCCCAGCACCTCGATCTCCTCGTCGAGGCGATCGATCGCGGGCACCGCTTCCGTCGGCTCGAGGCCGAGCGATGGCAGGACGTCGAGGCGCAGCTCCCAGCGCTCGTGTGGCTCAAGCTCGAGCGCGAAGACCACGAGACCGTCCGTCACCTTGCCGTGTTGCGACAACACCACACGTGTTCTTGCGTCGCCGCCCGGCTCTTGGAAGACGATCGTCCCGTTCGAGGAGTCGTGCTTCGCCGGCGCCGGGGGCGGGAGCGGTCGAGCGTGCTCCGGATCGCCGAGCGCGAAGTCGTGGAGCTTGACGGAGATGATGTCGGCGAAGTCGGCGGCGAGCTCCAGCGAGAGCTCGAATGCGAGCGGCTCCATGCTCTCGTTGCGGACCGCGATCCTCTCTTGCAGCCCCGTGCCGACGAAGCGCTGGCGCGCGATCGAGAGGGAGTCCCCAGGCAGACCCTTCACGCGGGGGTTCCTCAGGTAGAACGCCGCAGCGAAGTGCTGCAGCCGGCCGGCCGAGAGCGGCAGAGGACGCGCGCCGTCCACGCGCAGTGCGAGCCGGGAGAGAAAGCGCGTGTCCCAGGCGAAGAAGCCCGAGGTGTCGGCCCCCACGTCGCCGAGGTCGTCGCTCAGGCAGAAGGTGGAGC
>JACCWU010000055.1 GCA_013697465.1 Actinomycetota bacterium
CGCTCCTGGAACGACTGCGCGACAGTGACAGCCTCCTGCCCCGTCATGGCGTCGACGACGAGCAGGATGTTGGTCGGCTTCGTCGCGTCGCGAACGCGGTCCAGCTCGGCCATCAGCTCCTCGTCGACGTGCAAGCGGCCCGCGGTGTCGAGGATGACGACGTCGCGACCGTCCTCCCGCGCCTGGTCGAGTCCTCGGCGCGCGGCCGCCACCGGGTCGCTCGGGTCGGGCGCGAAGACCGGGATCTGGATCTGCTTTCCGAGCTGCGTGAGCTGCTCGACCGCCGCCGGGCGCTGCAGGTCGCACGCGACGAGCGCGGGACGCTTTCCCTCCTTCCGCAGGAGCAGAGCGAGCTTTGCAGCGGCAGTCGTCTTCCCCGAGCCCTGGAGCCCCGCCAGGAGGATCACGGTCGGAGGCCTTCCGAAGGCCAGGCGGGAGTCCCCTGAGCCCATGAGCGACGTGAGCTCCTCGTGGACGATCTTCACTACCTGCTGGCCCGGCGTGAGGCTCTTGGTTACGTCCTGCCCGAGTGCGCGCTCCTTGACCTTGGCCGTGAAGTCCTTGGCTACCTCGAAGTTGACGTCCGCCTCGAGGAGCGCAAGACGGATCTCGCGCATCGCCTTCGACACCGACTCTTCGTCGAGTCGACCCCGCCCCCGGATGTCGCCGAGCGCAGCCTGCAGCTTGTCGGAAAGCGTGTCGAACACGGCCGGACAGTGTACGCAGCACGTTTCGTGCTCTTCGGCACGTGGACGTGTCCCACTCGGACTCCTACACTCGAGCCGTGGCAAGCCTTCGTCCGAGAAGAGCCGACCTCCCGGAAGGAACCGTCACCCTGCTTTTCACGGACATCGAGGGCTCCACCCAGCTCCTCCACAGGCTCGGCGCGCGCTACACGGAGGTGCAGGACACACATCGGCGGCTCCTGAGAGATGCGTTCACGCGCTACGGAGGTGACGAGGTAGACACGCAAGGCGACGCCTTCATGGTCGTGTTCAGAAGCACGTCGGCCGCTGCCGCCGCGGCCGCCGAAGCACAGCTCGCCCTCGCGTCGGAAAGCTGGCCTGACCGGATCCGCGTGCCCGTGCGAATGGGGCTCCATACCGGCGAGCCCGAGCTCGGGGCCGAGGGCTACGTCGGAATCGACGTCGTCCGCGCGTCACGAATCTGCGGCGCGGCGCACGGGGGCCAGATTCTCCTCTCGCAGACGACGCGCGACCTGCTCGCGGAGGCCGGCCTCAGGTCGATCGATCTCGGGCAGCACCGGCTCAAGGACATCACGGAACCGGAGCGGCTCTACCAGCTCGTAGCGGGTGGGTTGGAGGAGAGTTTTCCGCCGCTACGGACGCTGGGCGGCGCGACGCTTCCTGCCCTCCATCATCGACTCGTCGGACGACGGAACGATCTCGCTGAGATCGAAGCTCTTCTGGCCCAACCCGACGTTCGCTTGGTCACGATCACCGGACCCGGCGGAGCGGGCAAGAGTCGGCTTGCGCTCGAGGCCGCCGCGTCGGCGGGTCTCTCGCGACCCGTGCACCTCGTCGGGTTGGCGCCGGTGTCGGATTCCTCGTTCGTGCTGGCCGAGATCGCGCGAGCCGTCGGGGCGCGCGAGTCCCCGGCCCGGCCGCTCACCGAGAGCATCGCCGACACCCTCCGTGGCACTCGGACGCTGCTCTTCCTCGACAATCTCGAGCACCTGGCTCCGGCGGCCCTGGAGATCGCGAAGCTGCTCGACCTCGTGCCGGATCTCGAGGTGCTGACGACCAGCCGGGTGCCGCTTCGGCTCTCCGGCGAGCATGTTCTGCCGCTCGCTCCGCTGGCAGTCGACGACGCGGCGACCCTGTTCGTGGAGCTCGCCGCGGCTCGGGGGGTCGTCCTTCGCAACGACGCGCTGACGTCGGTACGCGAGATCTGCCGGCGCCTGGACTGCCTCCCGCTCGCGATCGAACTCGTGGCGGCCCGGCTCGTCGTCCTCCCTCCTGCACGGATCCTGCAGGCGCTGGACGAAGGGCTCGCGCTCGACATGGAGGGGCCGATCGACCTCCCCGAGCGGCAGCGCACGCTGCGCGCGACGATCGCCTGGAGCTACGGGCTGCTGACGAACGGGCAGCAGGAGCTCCACGACGCGCTCGGGGTCTTCGCGGGCGGATGTACGCTCGACGACGCCCGCGCGATCGCCCGTGCGGGACGCGGGTTCCTCGCCGATCTCGAGTCGCTCGTAGCGTGGAGCCTCGTGCGCAGCGACGTGGCGGACGGGGACGTGCGGCTCTCGATGCTCGAGACGGTTCGCGAGGACGCCATGGCGCGGCTGGCAGCCGAGGGCTCACTCGACGAGCTCCGCAAGCGGCATGCGGACAGGTTTCTCGAGCTGGCATCGTTCGCCGAGACCGAGCTCTCTGGACCGTCGCAGGCGGAGTGGCTGGATCGCCTCGAGAGCGAGCTCGACAACTTTCGATTGGCGTTCGACTGGTGCTTTACGTCGGGCCGCGTCGAGGACGGGCTCCGGGCGCTCTCCTCCCTGAGCCGATTCTGGCGTGCGCACGGCCACGTGAGCGAGGCACGCCGCTGGCTGTCACTGGGGCTGGCGCTCGCTGACGACGTGGCACCGGACGTGCGAGCGGACGCGCTCTGGACAGCGGGGCGTCAAGCGGCTGCTCAGAGCGACTTGAGCGCGGAGGTCCCGCTGCTCGAGGCGGCGTTGGAGCTCTTCCTCGAGCTGGGGCGTACACGCGACAGGGCGTTCGCGCTCGCCCAGCTCGGCTGGATCTCGCTCCAGCAGGGTGACTCCGAGCGTGCCCGCGAGGTCTGCGAGGACGCTCTCGTCGTTGCACGCGCCTCCGGGGACGCTCGGGCTATCTCGTCGGCGCTGATTCACGTGGCCGACGTCTTTTCAGCCCACGAGGACCACGAGCACGCGCTCGCCGCGCTCGAGGATGCCCTCGCGATCCGCCGAACGCTCGAAGACCCGCTGCTCGTTGCGGACTCTACGTACAACCTGGGCATCTCCGCCTTCGAGAACGGGGAGATCGAGCGTGCCCGCGAGGCGTTCGAGGAATCGTTCGCGATCGCCCATGAGCTCGGCGACGTCCTCCACACGGCCGCTGCCGGGTTCATGCTGGCCGAGCTCGACCTCCTTGCCGGTGACGTCGAGCAGGTGGAGAAGCGGATCATGGGGAGTCTCGCCATCTACACGGAGGTCGAGAGCAACCGAGACCGTGCGGAGTGCCTCGTCGTCCTCGCCGGTCTCGCCGTCGCGAGAGGATCGTTCGAGGACGCAGCGCGGTTGTTCGGCGCTGCGGAGGCGTTGAGGGGAGCCTCGCCCGTCAATCGCTTCGAGCGCCCGGTGATCGATCGCTTCGAGCGCACCCTCGAGACAGCGTTGCCCGAAGCCGAACGCGAGAAGCTCCGGGCCGAGGGCGCGCGACTCGGCACCGAGGTCGTCCCGAGAGACGTTGTCTTGGCGGGCACCTACGAGTAAGGTCGCCTGGGGACCCACAAGAGGAGGACGCGATGAACGGCGAGGAACGAGGCAGGCGAGCGGTTGCCTTCCTGGGCGAATCCTTTGCGGACGAGTCCGTTGAGGGCGGGGAAGGGAAGCCCGCAACGTTGGATGAGGCAATGCACGACGCGGCCGAGCAGGCCGCCGCGGGCGGATACATCGGCCAGAACCTCCGGGTCGTATTGATCGAGTTCAAGCCCGGGAACCCGCACATCAAGGAGCTCAAGGTCATCGTCACGCCCGGAGGCGGGACCTAGAAAGGCCGCCGGCGACGCGGTCGAGACC
>JACCWU010000070.1 GCA_013697465.1 Actinomycetota bacterium
GTCGAGCTCCGCGCCAATGCTCATCTCCGAGGACACTCCGCGTAATGCGTCCTCGTTCATCAGGACGACCCGCCAGTCGCCGTCTTTGGGCTCCCAGTCGAGCGTCTGCTCTCCCTGCCCCGCGACCGACTCAGCCCAGAACGTCACGTTGCTCGGGGGCTCGGAGGGTGCGCTTCCTGCACGAGGCGAGTACTCCGGGTCTCCGGTCGAGTCGAGATCGTCCACGACGTCGTGCTCGACACCCTCGAGATAGCGGTCGACCTCGGCGGCGGGAGCGATCCCGACGAACACCGCGCGATCGCTTTCGCTGCGGATGCGGACGGTGCCGAGGAAGGTGTCGAGCCCCCACTCGGCGCCACCGGTGTCGATGTCCGCGTCCTCGGAGACGACGGCGTAGGTCGGCGTCGCGAACTCCTGGCTCGGCGACATGAGGAAGCCGTCGTCGTCGCGCTGCGTCTGGTCGACAGCAACGAGCGCACAACCACCCGCGAGCAGGCCAAGCGCTATGACTCCCGCGACGACGCCGATCACGATGAGTACGACTCGACCCGCTGTCCCTCCACTCCGCGATGGCGTCGGAGGCTCGGCGACGGGCTCGGCGACGACGTCGTGTGCAGGCAAGTCCTTCTCGGCGCCCCCCTGATCGATGCGGAACGGCGGGTACTCGTCCCGCATGAGGAGCACGTACGCCGCGACACGTGCCACCCAGCGGTCCAGCCCGAGCACGAAATCGAAGATCCCGCGTGGATACCGCGTGGTGAACAGCAGCGCCATACCTGCGAAGAAGACGAGCAGGCCGATCAGGCCGGTCTCGAACCCGATGCTCCATACCCACTCGTCGACCTGGGACGCGGCGTAGCTCCCACCGCCGAGGAAGATCCCCACGACGATGTAGTGCGGGATCGCCAGCAGCCACGACTTGACGAGCACGAGCCCGCGCGACAGGTGCGCCGGATATGGGATGTCGAGCCGCGCCGGATAGTCGGACACGTCGTCGAGCGTGAACGATGGGTAGCGATCGGTGCCAAGCGCGGCGTACGAGTAGAAGGCGACCCGCCAGGTCCAGCGGAAGACGCCGAGGTTGAAGTCGAAGATGCCGCGCGGGTACCGCCCGGTGAAGAGGATCGCGAAGAATGCGACGATCGTCAGGACGAGGACCGTCAGCCACAGGAACGCGAGCACGATGTAGTGGGGGATCGCCAGCAACCATTTGACGAGCCACAGCCAGCGGCTGAGCTCGGGGTCGAGCCGTCCCTCGATCCGGACTGGGTACGTCGGGCTGGCTTCCATCGTCACATCCTCGATCTGTCAGCTGACACTCTTGCACGTGCAGCGAACCCGCTACCAGCTGACGTCCGAAGCGTCGATCGGCTCCTGAGCAGCGCGGTGCTCGGCCGGAAGCAAGGCGAGAGAGGGCTTCGCACAGCTGGCACGTGCTCGAGCGTCAGCTCGTGGCGAGTCCGTGAAAGATCGGGTTTTCCGGCGTAAGCACCGCTGCGCCGACGGCCGGCTCCCCCGCGTAGCGGTCGAGCAGCTCGCGAAGATCCTCGACCGCACGGGCAACGTCCTCGGCCGCCGCGTCGTGGTGTCCCTCCACCGTGACGAGGATCTCGGTCGTATCCGCGCGAGCAGCGCTCTCGGCACTCTGGCGCCAGCACCAGCGGCGCGCGCTGACGCGGCCTGCGTCGTCGACGAAGATCACCTCTCCCGGCTCCGGCCGGCTGGCAGAGCCATCGCCGCCGAGATCTGTGAACGACTCGTCCCCCTCCGCGAAGCGCACGGCGGTCGAGCCGGTCACGCTGCGCTGATCGAACACGGCGACCGGGAGGCCGTAACGGATGCTGACGAGGTTGCCGAGATCGACGAGCGCGTTGAGGCTCGGAATCCCGCCTTGCTTCGTCAACCGGCGCAGGAGAGCCTCGGCGGCGCTGCGGTAGCGCGTCGGCTCGACGCCAAAGGCGCTGAATGCACGTCGCCAGGCTGCGATGCTGGGGAGCTCCGCGAGGGGCCTGTCGCCGATCCGTTCGAGCGTGCGCTGCTGCTCGTCGCGGAAGAGCTGCCGGAGCTCCCCCTGCGGGCTGCCGTGGACGACGCCACGAGCGTGCAAGACGCCGCCCACGATGATCGGGAAGCGGTCGAGTACCGGCTCGGAGTACGCGAACACGGACGGTTCGGACTAGTAGTCGCGCTTGACGGTGTCCGGCGAGAACGCCGGAAGACAGACCGCGATGTACTCGGCGCCCTCGCCCGTCGTCGAGTAGCGGATCCGCTCTCCTGCGTGCGTGACGAT
>JACCWU010000073.1 GCA_013697465.1 Actinomycetota bacterium
TTCACCTGGCGCCTCCAGCCTGCACGAGGGCCCTCATCGTGGCTCTCCACGACGAGCGCGTAGGGAACCCCCCGCATCCGACACCAGGCGATCGCCCCCTGGGCGGCGAACGTGCTCCAGCCGGAGACGACGACGACCTCGGGCCGGACCCGCTCGAGGGCGCGGGCCACGCCGGGAGTGACCGGGTAGTCGTGATGGAGAACGCGCTCCGCACCGGGGATCCGTACGCCGCGCAGGTAGACCGAACGATGGCGAGGCTCGACGGTCCACGTCCGCCCTGCAACGGTGGCAGCGGCGTAGATCACCGTCAGGTCCACCTCGTCACGAGCGCCGATCCGATCGAGGAGCGGGGCTCGATAGGGCGTCGGCTCCGGGAAAACGGCGGCCACCCGAATCGGGCGGGCACCCTCCCCGGCCGTGTCGAGCTGGGCGAGCCAGGCATCGACGTGACGCTGAACCGAGCGGCGTGTGCGCCGTCGTTGCCAGCGATCGACGGCGAGATGGCCCGCCACGGCGGGATCGAGCCTCAGCGCCCGCGCCAGCACGGCTGTGCGGGCCGGACCACGCGCGGAAGCGGCACATCGTGCGAGACGGCGCGCCGCGGTCTTCCGGATGCCGCTGTATCCGTCCCGCTCGAACGCGCGCACGAGGGCCACGAAGGCCTCGGCCGCGTCCTCGAGTTGCTCGGCGGCAACCAGCTCGAGGCTGCCGACTCTCCAGGCGAGCTCCGCCTGTGAACGCGTGAGATCTGGAGCCACGCGCCCGATCTCGCGCAGTGCGACGCGTTCCTGAAACTCGCGCTGCAGCGGTCGGCGGCGCTGGGAAGCCTGGCCCGCGTGGACGCGATAGAGGACGAGCGGTTCCGGAAGGTTGTCGCCCTCGGCGACCGCCAGCAGCCGCGTCCAGAGGTCGTAGTCCTCGCTCTCCTCGAACCCAACGTCGTAGCGAAAGCCGTGCCGCTCGAGAACGTCTCGGTCGACGAGAACGGTCGGGTGGAAGTGCGGCGAGCTGAAGAGCGCACTCCAGCGCACCTCGGCGAACCCGCGTGGCATCTCGTGGAGACCCCCGACGCGACCCTGATCGTCGACGTCAAGCACCGCGCTGCCGAGAACCGCGACCTCGGGATGCGCTCGCATGTGCGCGAGCTGCCGCTCGAGCCGGTCCGGCATGGCGACGTCGTCCGCGTCAAGGCGTGCGACGTAGCGACCGCGAGCGTTGTCGAGTGCGAGATTGAGCGACGACGCGAGCCCTCGCCGAGTCTCGTTCCGGAAGACGGTAAGCCGAGGGTCGCGGATACGCGCGAGCAACTCGGGCGTGTCGTCAGTCGAGGCGTCGTCGACGACGAGGAGCTCGACCTCGGCCAGTGTCTGGCGGAGCAGGCTCTGGACGGCCTGGTCGAGGTACCGTCGGCCGTCGCGGACGGCGAGGAGGCCGGAGACGATTGGGGTAGAGTCGCTCATGGGGATCGGGCGGAGAGGACGATAGCCTCCCTCCTCGGTGAGTCCGTCGCGGCCAACGTTCGACCTCGTCACGGCGACGGTCGATCGTGTTCGGGAGCTGGGTGCGCTGCTGGACTCGTTGGAGGCGCAGACGTACCGGCAGTTCAGGCTGCTGGTGGTCGACCAGAACGACGACGACCGTCTGGACGCCGTCCTCGGCGGGCGGGGGTTCGCAATCGTCCGGCTCCACTCGGCGCGAGGGCTGTCCCGTGCCCGCAACGTGGGCCTGGCGAAGGTCGAGGCCGACGCCGTCGCCTTCCCGGATGACGACTGCGTCTATCCGCCCGAGCTGCTCGAGGAGGTCGCACGCCGCCTCGAGGATGCCCGGCTCGACGGCGTCACGGGGCGGGCCGTCGATCGTCACGGTCGATCCTCCCCTTCGTGGAAGACAGATTCGGCGATCCTTACCGAGCACAACCTCTGGAATCGTGCCATCTCGTACACGATCTTCCTGAGGCGGGACGTCGTCGAACGCGTCGGTGGTTTCGACGAGCAGCTCGGATTGGGCTCGGCGGCCGCATGGTCGTCGGGCGAGGAGACCGACTACCTCGTGCGCGCCGTACGGGCCGGAGGCCGTATCGCGTACGACCCGGAGCTCACGGTCACGCACGAAGACGCGGCGCTGTCTCCACGGGAGCTCCGTGCACGCGGCTACCGCGACGGGGCGAGCATCGGGTACATCCTCCGCAAGCACCGCTACCCGCGGCGTTCTCTGGTGCGCATGCTCGTGCGTCCTCTCGGCGGTGCGCTCGTCTCCCTCGCTCGCCTCGACGTCCCGCGCGCGAGGTTCCACGCGGCCACCTTCTGGGGCCGAATTCGCGGTCTGCGAGCTCGAAGCTCGGGGGTCGAACAGCCCACGTGACACCGTTTCAGCGGTGCCGCTCGCTCCTGCTGACCAGCTCGTGGAACAGCTCGGCATGGCGGTCGAGCCAGGGCCCAAGCGCGAGGTGCTCGACCGCGCGGCTCCGCGCGCGGGCGGCGTAGCCGGGGAGATCCGCCAGCACGCTCTCGACCGCCTCGGCGAGCGCTTCCGGAGCGGGCGGCTCGTCGCGATCCCACGAGTCGGGGTGCGCGACGCCGATTCCCGCTTCTCGGACGAGCTCGGGCACTCCTCCGCTCCTCGGATAGACCACCGGAAGCCCGGTTGCCATGGCCTCGATGACGAGGCTCGGGCACGGGTCGTTCACCTTCGTATGGAGGAGAACGTGGGCGGTCCTGAAGATGCTCGGCGCCTCCCGCTGCGAGTAGCGGCCGAGCCACCGGACGTGACCGATCACGCCGTAGCGCTCGACCAGCGGCTCGAGCGCAACGACGGTCCTGCCGGTGACAATGAGTTGAGCATCGGGGTGCGCGGGAAGGAGCGCAGCGAGCGTCTGGAGCGCCAGCTCGAGTCGATACTCCTGGTACTGGTCCCCGCCGAGGAGGAGCACCGGTCCGCGTTCGGGCGGCTCCTGGGCCGGCGTGAACCAGTCGACGTCGACTGCGTTGTGGAGCACCTCCCACCCGCCTTGCGGGGGGCCGAGAAACTCGTCGGCCGACCGCTTGCAGAACTCGCTCTGGTAGAGAACGTGCTCCGCGGCGGCGAGGACGCGGCGAAGCGGCCTGTTGAAGGCGTCGGCCCCGCTCCCGGCCCACCCCGGATAGCCGACGCCGTTCTGATTCAGCACCATCGGAGTGCCGCGCCGCCGAGCCAGCCGGAGCAGCAGACGGAGGTCGCGCGGCAACCACGTCGAGCCGAGGTAGAGAAGCGTGAAGTCGGTCGATCGGTTCGGGAAGCGCGTTGCGAGCCGCTGGAACTTGGCGCTGCCGCCGGCGACGGGCTCCCCCGGGGCGGGGACGCGGTCGTGACCGTAGAAGACGCGGAGCCCAGGCGACCCGCCTCGCGTGGAGAGCAGGCGCACCCAGCGGCCGCCGGCCCGTGCCCAGCGGCCGCCTCGCCCGGGGACGTAGAGCCTCATCGTGGCTCCGCCACGGCCCAGATCTCCCCCCACGTGACAAGCAGCTCCGTGACCTCGAGGCCCGCTCTGCGAAGCTCCTCGCGAAAGCTCTTCGGGTCGTACTCGATCTCGTGGTCGGGATCCCAGTAGGAGAGCAGCCCGACCTCCTCCTTCAGCGGCACCGTCCAGTCGCGGGCGTGTACGGGGACGCGCAGAAGCACGCGGCTTGGACTGGCGGACGCGACGAGACGCTTCAGGAACTCCACCCTCGCGCCGAGATGCTCGAGCACGTTCGAGAGGACGACGACGTCGAAGTGTCCCTCGGGAAGGCGCTCGAGGACGTCCGCTTCGAGGAGCTCCAGGCGCTTATGAGGGAAGCGGGCGCGCGCGAACGCGAGATGACCGGGGTCGTGGTCCACCCCGACCACGATCGCGCCTGCGCGGGTCACGAGGTCGTGCGCGAGCTCACCTTTACCGGTCCCGACATCGAGGACGCGCTCGCCCGGCCGGACCCGCTCGACGAAGAAGTCGTGGTAGCCGGTCAGCCGGTGCTTGACGTGAATGCCGTCGTCGTAGGCGATCGCAGCCTGGTCGAGCGCCCGGTAGGTGTCGTCGTAGACGACGAGCAGCTCCCGCACGGCGCGGCGACGGTTTGGGCTCGCAGCCAGCACCGAAAGCCAGAAGCGGAAAAGACCGCGCCAGAGACCCGTGGGCATGAGGAATCGAAACGGTCCGCGCGGAAGCCTTCGGTAGGCGGCGCGGGCCACGCGCCAGGGAGCCATCCGGGACGTCATCTGCCCTTCTTCGCGACGAAACCGTCGAGCAGCTTCTCCCACAGATCGTCCAGGCGCTGGAGGGCGTACCGCTCCGCGGTCGCGCGGCCTGCGTCGAGAACGGCAGCGCCGGCTCCGTCGCGCACCTCTGCCGCATGCCCGGCCAGACCCTCCGCGTCCTCCACGCCGACGAGCCACCCGTTGCGCCCGTGCTCGACCAGCTCCTGCGCCTGGCCCACGCGCGTCGAGACGATCGGAACGCCGGAGGCCATGGCTTCGAGCACCGACTTGGGACCGCCTTCCTGCCGCGAGCTCACGAGGTAGACGTCGAGCGCGCGATATGCGCCGCCCAGCTCGCCCCGGGCGCGCGGTCGCACGTGGCCGTGTGGAATGGCGAGTCGCTCGAGCTCGCGCCGTACGTAGCCGCGCGCGGGACCCGTGAGCAGGACGTAGAGATCGGGCGTCTGCGCGTGAAGCCGCTCGAGCGCGGCGACGAGGATGTCAGGCCCTTTGATCAGCTTCGGCTCGAGGGGGGGGGG
>JACCWU010000086.1 GCA_013697465.1 Actinomycetota bacterium
GAGCGTGGCTGAGACGGTGCCGCGCGCGATCCCGAGCACCTCCGCGATCTCCTCGTAGCTCAGCTCTGCGTAGTGCCGCAGGAAGAGCGCCTGGCGCTGGCGCTCGGGCAGCAGGGCAATCGCGGCCCGAAGCTCGGGCCAATCCGCCGCCGAATCAGTAGTCGGCGCTTCGACCTCCACCACGAGTGACTGCGCCTCGCCCGCCGCCGCCCGCTTACTCTGCGTCAGCGCGACGTTCATCACGGTCCGCCACACCCATGCCTCGAGTGAACCCTGGCCACGGAAGCTGTGGCGGCCGCGAAGGGCGCGCGCGAACGCCTCCTGAACCACATCGGCCGCCAGCTCCCGCGACCCAACGATCCCGAGCGCAAGCCGAAGGAAGCGCGCATACGCGCGTCGATAAAGCTGCTCGAGTTCCGCGATCGACGCATCACCGCCTCCCGACTCGGCCATCACAGCTAAAGACTCGCACTCGTCAGCCCGTGTTTATTCGACCGTCTTTCGACTGCTCCGGTGTCCGGGAGTGTTCCCCGGCGGACGTTCGACCCACGGCAGGTTGTCATACAGTTCAGGCGTGCGTGTCTACTTGGCCGTGCTGCTGCTTGGTGCGACGGTCAGCGCCTGTGGATCAGGCAGCAGCGGGGGGCGCGACGAGACGCCGTCGAGCGCTCCCGGCTCGGCAAGCAGGATCGAGCACTGCGTCGATCGGCTGCTGCAGAACACGACAACACAGAACGCGGCTGACGAAGAGGCGGCTCGTCGTTACGCGCGGAGGACGTATTGCGCGCGCTTCGAGAAGAACGGTTGGGTCTACGAGGATGGTGCGGTCAGCATCGCGGCGCAGACGTGGCTCGACCAGGGTGCGACGTGCGCGAGGGGCGGTGAGGCAGAGCCGACGAGAACGGTGCCTTGCGAGGTAGAGCGGAGCACCGGAGGCGCCCAGACGCTCGATTGTGCCCTCCTTCGTATCGTCAGGCGGAGCGAAGTCCGCGAGTACATCGACCGACTTGAGACGAACGGGCCCGTGAATTGTGATGACGGAACCGGGCTCGACGAGCTAGGCGTCCCGTGAGCCGACCGACTGGCGACGGTATCTCAGGGAACGGGTCGTGGCGGCTGGCCCAACCAGACGGACAGAGGTCGCAGGTCGAGGAGACTTGGATTACGCAGCCGAGCGGCGAGGTTCCGAGGAGAGCCGCAACGGGAGCGCCCGCCCTGCGGCAATGCGATCACCATTTCACGCAGTAGCGTGACTTTCGCACGGTGGAGGCTGGCGCCGTGCCCAGGTTGCCAGGACGATCAACCTCTCAGTTTTTCGGCGTGATCCGCCCGGTGCGAGGATCAACAGGGAGCGGAAGCGAGGGAGTTGAGCCCTCGACGACGAGCGTTCACGGCGGATAGCGGTTTTCGAGATCGCCGGCCATCGCGGCGACTAGTGGGAGTTCGTTGGACGCATAGACGTTGTTGGTACGCAGAGCCGCTCGCGAGCAGCACGCCCGGCTGAGGGACTTCCTGACTTGGCGGCGGGTACGGATCGCCGTAAGAGTCTGTCGTCGGCGGCTCCACTCGGGTCATGGTGCCTCGCCGCCTCCTATTTGCCGTAGTACGCTCATCAGGACCGAACGTGCTCCGCCTAGCCGCTCTCACCGCTGCCGCCGCTCTCGGTGTCGAGGCGGGTGCCGGCGGGTCGGCGTGGACGGGCGCGGATACGACCACGGCGCCTTTCGCAGTAGCGAGTCCCTCGGCGAGAGAGCCGTTCCTGGGCGTCGTATTTCCGGAACCGGACACGAACACGCGGAGCATCCTGGCGCGGCTCGACCCGCTCTCGCTCAGGCCAGTCTCGCCGGAGGTGGAGATAGGCGAGTACCACGGCGCCTGGAGCCTGTCGCCGGACGGCACACAGGTCGCGCTCGCGATCTCCGCGGGCGTCAGCCTCATCTCTCCATCTCGACCTCTGCGCGAGCGGATCGGGGTCATGATCGTCGATCTCGAAGCGATGAGGGTCATCCAGGAGATCGAGTCGGGAGGCGCTGCACGGGCGCTCGCGTGGCTTGCCCCGCGCCGGCTCGTCGCCGCCCTGCCCGGAGGAACCGTGCTTGTCGATCCCCGTACCGGCGGGACGGTCAAGCGCTTGACCGGTCACTCACGTCCGCTCGCGTCCGTGCGCGCCCGAGACCGCATCGTCATGCTCTTCAAAGGGCCGTATCGGACCGCCGGGAATCGGAGAAGTCAGGGCAGCGCGGCGGTGCGCGTGGCGGTAGTCGATGCTCACGGGCGCTTTCGGAGCGTCGCCCTCGATCGCGTGCGGCTCACATTCCGCGGCGGCCTGCGGTGGGACGAGGCAGGCCTTGCCGTCGACCGGGCTCAGGGGCGAGCGTACGTCTTCGCCGCAGACGCTCCCGTTGCCGAGATCGACCTGCGGACACTGCGCGTCTCTTACCATCACCTCGACTTCCTCTTCCTGCGTCCGGGCGCGTTACAAGGTGGCTCAGCGCGTCCGGGAAAGCTCCTGCATCGGTCTCGAGATGCGATCTCGCTCGGTGAGAGACGCGTGCTCGTGTCCGGTCGCGACGTGGTCGTTGGCCGGGGCGGAAAGGAGGCTTTCGTCCCGGCTGGAGCCATGCTCGTGGATATTGCAGGCGGGACGTGGCGCGCGCTCGACCCGAAGGCAAGCGGCGCGGCGTTCGCGGCCGAAAGGCTGCTCGCGTATGGGCGGTTCGGCGTCCACGGATACACGCTCGGTGAGAGCCGCGTCTTCCACCTGCTGGAGGGGCGACGGGTCTTCGACGTGCAGGTCGCCGGCGAGCTGGCGTACGTGCATACCGCGAGGGCGGTCGGGATTGTTGACGTCAGGCGGGGGAGGATCGTCGCCGACATCGTGCCGCGACAACACCTGATCGACGTGATATCGGCGCGGGAGTAGCGGCCCCGGCTCGACGATCAATACCCGTGCCGTCGAGGCAAGGGAAAGCGCCGAGCGCCGGTCAACTGCTCTGCGTTCTTGGCCGATGCGCGTCGGGTACCAGGACGGAGTGTTAGCTGACGACTCTGCGCGCGACTACCTCGCCGGCGTCGTTGCGTCCCACCAGGACGAACCGTTCGTCCGTGTGATGCTCCGGCGGGATCTCGAACAGAACGAACTGCTCGGTCACGGGGACGGGGACGACCGAGCCGTTCGTGTACTCGAGCTCAAGGCGTGCGACGGCTGAGCCGACGACGCCATTCAGCGTCACGAGCGCCTTGCGGTCCCGCATCTCGTTCTGGAAGCCGGGATGGACGCTCAGCTCGTCGGGTCCAACCCGCGTCCGTGGATCCTGGCCGCACGTGCGAGAGACGGTCCCCCGGAACCGAGTGAACTGGCAGAGGGCGTCGTTCTCGGCGGGCGCGACCGAGAACGTGAGCGGCCGGCCGGAGACGGTCGTCAAGCGGATGAGCACGCGCTCGGGGCCGACCACCGTGGGAAACACGATCGGCCTGAGAGCACGGACCTGCCGTCGCTCGATCTCGACGCCGCGGCGGTCGCGTGCGACGAGCGCGGTCGGCCTTGCTCGCGGCTCGTGCAGGAAGAAGCCTTCGACGACCGTGAGGGTCTCGGTCTCCCCGTCGGCGTAGCGCAGCTCGACCGACGCCACGTCATCGCGCACGCGGCCCTCGATCAGGTCGAGGTACCGACGGTCGCCGACGACTGTTCGCCCGAGGCTGTACTCGATAGCGATCTCCTTCCTCATGGGGCGAGGGTTGCAGTTCGAGTTTCCGCTGAAGTGCCCGAGGAGCTCGTCGACCCGCTCGATCTCGACGACCCAGCAGACTCCGCCGCCGCGGGTGGGCGCCGCCCAGAGG
>JACCWU010000116.1 GCA_013697465.1 Actinomycetota bacterium
GAGCGTGACGAGAGCATCCTGCGGGCGCTGCTCGCACAAGATCCGGTAGTCCTCGCGGTAGCGGCGGCGAAGCTCGGCGGCCGTCCGCTCGAGCGCCTCTGCCTGGCCGTCGACGGCGAGGATGACCGGTTGTCCGCTCACGTGAGGAACTCGCCATCCGAGACATAGGCGTAGAGCCGCCATTCGCCGGAAAGCCCTTTGAGCTCCTGCGTCCCACGATCTTCGAACTCGAGTCCCGACGCTTGCGCGAGGGCACGCGTGATCTCGGAGACGAGAATCTCGCCCTCGCCTGCCCGAGCAAGGATGCGCGCCGCTGCGTGGACCGCGACCCCGCGCACGTCACCGCCTACGAGCTCGACCTCACCGACGTGGATTCCAACGCGAACGCCCAGTCCCTCGTTACTGGCCGCTTTGCGTACGGTCGCCGCGCAGTGCAAAGCTCGCGCCGGACCGTCGAACGTGGCGAGCAGCCCGTCGCCGGTCGTCTTCACCTCCCGACCACCGAAGCGGTCGAGCGCTGCTCGTACCGCCGCGAAATGCGAGGAGAGACGCTCGCGCCAGGCGCGGTCGCCCAGTGTCGCGGCCATCGTCGTCGAGTCGACCAGATCGGTGAAGAGGAGCGTCGCCAAGGCTCCGCCGCGGCCGGAATGGAGACCGATGAAGGTGTGCACTCCCGTCCATTCGAGCTGCACGAATGGCTCGTCGCCGAGCACCCACCCGTCGTGCCCGGGTGGTACGTCGAGCACGTCGTTGGGCCCGACCTCGAACGTCGTCCCGTCAGCGAGCATGATTTCCGCCCGGCCCGAGAGCACGACGCCTACGTGGCGGGCCTGACACCACTCCCCGCCGACGGTAGGGCGCACGTGCGTCGACCAGCGCCAGCCGGGCTGGTGGACGACGTAACCGACCGTGAAGTCGCCGACCTCGACGAGTTTCGCGGTGAGAAGCGGGAACTCGATCGTGTCGTCTGGTTTATCGAAGCTCTTCGAGCGAAGCTCGGCCACCAGCACATTGTCGCGGATGACCTCTCAAGAATGAAACGCCGCAAGCTTCTCCGACTCCTCCCGCAGCTCGCCTTGCACCGCTCGGTCGAGTCGCTCGAACGGCGTCGTGTGGACGCGCCCGTCCGCGTAGCGCCACGTTCCTGCCACCGCCCCGTCGACGAGAAACGTCCCGACGGAGTGCGGCGTCTTCGTGGAGAAGATCAGCGGCCTGTAGCGCTCGGGGAGGATTCCGGTGCGCCGCGCGTGGACGAGCAGCGTCGCATCCCAGGTCGGGAGGAAACGCACAGGCGCAGCGGTCTCGGGATCGGGAAGGGGCGCGCGCGGGAGGTCGACGAGCCCGGCGCCGTCGCAGGCCCGGAACCGGCGCACCTTCAGGCGCGCGAGAGCGGGCTCGAGGTCGCGCGCATTCATGCCCGCCCACTTCGCGATGTCCGCGGGCGACGCGGGTCCGAACCCGCCGAGATAGCGGCGGACGAGGTGGTCGAGAGCGTCGTCGAAGGCGACGTGGTCCACACCGATCCAGCGCTCGGCCGTCTGGAAGAGATGAGCGCGCCGCTGCTCCCAGGTTCCGGACGGAGGTACGCGGACGAGCTCGAGCCAGGGCCCCACCATGCCCCATCCCGGTCCGATAACCCGCACGAGCTCCTCGTGGCGCCGCGGCCCGCTTGCCATGAGCGCACGCAACTCGTCCGCGGCGGCCTCGAGCTCTCGTTCGACCGGACGCGGGCGGCGCACGCGCAGCCACCAGTCCCGCTGGGCCGACCGGATCGCAACCGCCAAGGGCCAGAAGTCGCGCTTCGAGACGACATGAATGGTCGCTCGTAACAGCGTGGCGTTCACCACCGTGCGCCGCTCGAGCGCGCGCGCGAGATCCTCGCGCCGGAAGTTCTCGAGGCACGACCATAGGCGGATGTACGCGTTCGGTGCGTACTGGTTCTGGATCCCGCCAATGCGCTCGACAGCTCGCGGGATCGACAGCGTCGCCCGCTCGAGCAGGAGCTGCCGCGCGAGCAGCGCCCGGTTCAACTCCCGCTGGGTGAGCGTGCGCACGGCATCGGCTCGCAAGGACGCGACTGTAGCCTCCGTGCATGCTCGCGAGCCTGCTGGCCTTCGTTGCGGTCTCGGCGGTCGTCATCTGCACTCCCGGCCAGGACACGGCACTGACGATCCGCAACACGCTTGCGGGCGGTCGCGGTGGAGGAATCGCGACCGCCGCAGGCGTTGCGCTCGGCCAGGCGGTGTGGACGCTGGCCGCCAGTGCCGGTCTCGTGGCCCTGATTTCGGCCTCGGAACCGGCGTTTCGCGCGCTCAAGCTCGCGGGCGCTGCGTATCTCGTCTACCTCGGGGCACAGTCGCTCTACGCCGCGCTCGGCCGGCACGAGCGTCGGCGACTCGGCACTCCGAACGTCACGCTGTCGTCGCGGCGCGCGCTGCGGCAGGGTGTGGTCAGCAACCTCGGCAACCCGAAGATGGCGGTGTTCTTCGCGAGTCTCCTGCCACAGTTCGCGCCGAGCGGAGGAGCGTCGTTCCCGGTGCTACTCGCACTCGGGCTCCTCTTCTGTGCGCTGACGCTTTCCTGGCTCACGTTCTACGCGATCGTGGTTGCCCGTGCCCACAGCTTCCTCGCAGGACCGATGCGCCGCGCCCTCAGCGCGATCACAGGCGTGGTGCTCGTCGCTTTCGGCGTCCGCCTCGCCACTGAGCGCAACTAACGAGTCCGCGCGAAGCGGCGCACGGCCTCGAGGAGCTCCTTGCTCTTCTCGCCCGCTTCGGCCGGGTCCCCGGAAGCGAGTGCGCCCGCCACGCAGTGGTTCACGTGGTCGTCGAGGATCCTGAAGGCGAGGCTGTCGAGCGCGGTCGAGATCGCGGCGATCTGGGTGAGCACGTCGATGCAGTACCGGTCCTCCTCGATCATCCGCTCGATGCCGCGCACCTGGCCCTCGATCCGGTGCAGGCGCTTGGCGAGCGCCGCCTTGTCGGCAACGTAGCCGTGGGTCCGCGCCTCCTTCGTACTCACGTGACAGCCCCCTCTCGAACGCTCCGGAAACGGCGAAGCCGGAGACTGTTGCTAACGACGAAGACGCTCGAGAACGCCATTGCGGCCGCGGCGATCATGGGGTTGAGCAGACCTGCCACAGCGAGCGGGATCGCCGCCACGTTGTAGGCGAAGGCCCAGAAGAGATTGCCCTTGATCGTCCGCAGCGTTCGCCGGGCGAGCCCGATGGCGTCGGCTGCCGCACGGAGGTCGCCGGACACGAGCGTGAGATCCGACGCCTCGATAGCCACGTCTGTGCCGGTCCCGATTGCAAGCCCGAGGTCTGCCTGGGCGAGCGCGGGAGCGTCGTTGATCCCGTCGCCGACCATCGCCACGACCTCGCCCTGCTCCTGCAGGCGCTTCACCTCGGCGATCTTGTCCTCCGGATAGACCTCGGCCAGCACACGCTCGATGCCCACTTCCTCGGCAACCCGCTCTGCCGTCTCCCGGTTGTCGCCCGTGAGCAGGACCGGCGTCAGGCCCATGCGGCGGAGCTCGGTGACCGCCTGGGCGCTCGTCGGCTTCACCGTGTCCCGGACGAGGAGCGTTGCGCGGGGTACACCGTCCCACGAGACCGTGATCGCCCCGTCCTGCCGCCCGACCTCGACCTCGTGGCCGTCGACGACTCCACGGACACCCGTGCCAGGCAGGTTCCGAAACGCCGTGACGGCGGGCAGATCGCCGAGCTCCCGCTTCGCCGCAGTCGCGACCGCCTGCGCGATCGGGTGCTCCGAGGCGGCTTCGACTGCGCCGCCAAGCCGGAGCACGTCCGCGCGGGTGGCTCCGTTCAGCGGCGTGACGTCGGTGAGCTCCATCTTGCCTTCGGTGACCGTTCCGGTCTTGTCGAGGACGATCGTCCCGACTCTCCGCGTCTGCTCGAGGACCTCCGGGCCCTTGATGAGGACGCCGAGCTGTGCCCCGCGCCCCGTTCCCACCATGAGAGCAGTGGGCGTCGCGAGGCCCAGAGCGCACGGGCAGGCGATGATGAGAACAGCGACCGCGGCGGTGAAGGCATCCTCGTAGGACGCTCCGGCGACGAGCCAGCCCGCGAGGGTCGCGAGCGAAATCAGGATGACGACGGGCACGAAGACCGCCGAGATGCGATCCACGAGCCGCTGCACCGGCGCCTTGCCGGACTGCGCCGCCTCGACCAGCCGGGCGATTTGGGCAAGCGCCGTGTCCGCTCCGACCTTCGTGGCGCGGACGAGCAGCCGCCCGTAGGTGTTGATGGACGCACCGGCCACGTCCGACCCGGGCTCTACCTCGACCGGAATCGACTCGCCGGTCAGCATCGACTGGTCGATCGCGGACTCGCCCTCGACCACCTCGCCGTCCGTCGGGATCTTCTCTCCTGGGCGGACGACCATCACGTCGCCTGGACGCACATCCTCGATCGCGACGGCGACCTCCTGCCCGTCGCGCAGCACGCGCGCCTCCTTGGCGCCGAGCTCGAGGAGCTTGCGAATCGCCTCGCTCGACCGGCTCTTCGCGCGGGCTTCGAAATACCGCCCGAGAAGGATCAACGTAGTGATGACGGCGGCCGCCTCGAAGTACGTGTGCGCCTCCAGGCCGCCGACAAGGACGACCGCCGACCAGCCCCACGCCGCGAGGGTGCCGATGGAGATGAGGGTGTCCATCGTCGCGGCGAGATGGCGCGCGCTCTGGAGCGCGGCCCGGTGGAACCCGATCCCGCTCCAGAAGACCACGGGCGTCGCCAGAACCAGCGCGACCCACTCCCAGCCGGAGAACTGAAGCGGGGAGACCATCCCGATGAGCGCCACCGGAACGGTCAGGACGATCGCTGCGAATAAGCGCCGGCGAAGCGCCGCGCCGGACTCCAGGTGGTGCTGGTGTCCCGTCGCGTCGTCCGCGTCGGAGACGGCTCTCGCGCCGTATCCCGCGGCCTCCACGGCAGCGACGAGGTCGTCGACCGCGATCGCCGGATCGTGGCGGACGGTGGCTTGCTCCGTCGCGAAGTTCACCGTCGCCTCGACGCCCTCGAGCTTGTTCAGCTTCCGCTCGATGCGCGCGACGCACGACGCGCAGGTCATGCCCTCGAGGTCGAGGCGAACTTCCTCGGGCTCGGTGAGGGTCGACGTCACGCGGCTTCGTACCCCGCTTCCTGGATCGCCGCGCGGAGCTGCTCGTCCGAGAGCTCCCGCCCTGAAACGGTCACGATCTTGGTCTCCAGGTCGACACCGACGACCTCGACTCCCGGTACCTCGGATACCTCTTCGCGGATGGACATCTCGCAATGCTGGCAGTGCATCGCCGGGACGCTGTACGTCATCGTCTCGCTCACGACTCTCCTTTCGAATATACCCTCGTAGGGTATATCAGAAAACGAGCCGGGAGGCGCCCAAGATCGCCTCCGTGCCGTCCGCGAGCCGGACGAGGGCCTTGCCCTTGCCGTCGTAGTCCGGCGACCAGACCACGATCTTCGCGTCCTCGCCGTGCACCTTGCATTCCCTGCCGTCTTCCGGGTCGAGGCCTCTCCAGAAGCGGACGAACGGATTCTGCTCCCACTCCCGGCCGATCGTCGTCTCGTCGGTGTGGCCAGGGAGGACCCGGGTCTCGTGCGGGAGCTTCATCAGCACGTCCATCACCGACCGGCGCAGCTCGTCGGCCGGCCCGCCGCCGACCGCGTCGCGAAACAGGGTGTCGCCGGTGAAGCACAGGTCGTCGACGACGAACGACACCCCGTCGTCGGAGTGCCCGGGCGTCGAGAGCACCTCGAGCCGCAGGCCTCCCGTCTCGACCGGCCCGGTCGTCACCTCGAGCCCGAAGCG
>JACCWU010000138.1 GCA_013697465.1 Actinomycetota bacterium
CAGCGTCCTCATAGGCGTGCTCGTGCTCGTCAGCTCGTGGTCGATCCTTCGCGACTCGACGACGATCTTGCTCGAGGCCGCACCGAAGGGCATCGACACCACCGCGGTCGGTGAGAGGCTGGCCCGAGCGCCTGGCGTCGTCGAGGTGCACGACCTCCACATCTGGACGATCACCTCCGGCTTCCCCGCGCTCTCGGCGCACGTGCTCGTCGGACGTGGAGAGGACTGCCACGGGCGGCGGCGGCAGCTCGAGCGGCTGCTCGGCGAGGAGTTCGGGATCGAGCACACGACGCTCCAGGTCGACCACGTCGGCGATCCCGGCGCGCGAGTCGAGCTAGGGCGCTTCAGCGTGAAACCGGTGTCCTCGTGGGGAGAAGCCTCGCCCGAGCGCGAGCCAGAGGAATAAGCCGGAAGCAGGTGCATATGCACGACGAACACGACGATCACGGCCACCACCAGGGCGAGCGGCATGCAAAGGGTCATCGCGACGGTGAGCCGGGGCACTCGCATGGGCTGGTCGACCGCTCGATCGTCCGCTCGCGCGCCGGACTACGCGCTGTGATGCTCAGCCTCGGCATTCTCGGGGTGACGGCCTTAGTGCAGGCGGCCATCTTCGTCCTTACGGGATCTGTCGCGCTCCTCGCCGACCTGATCCACAACATCGGCGATGCGGCTACGGCGATTCCCGTCGGGGTCGCCTTCCTGCTCCGCTCGTTTCGCGCCGAGAAGATCGCCGGCCTCTTCGTGGTCCTTGCGATCTTCGTCTCGGCATGCGTCGCCCTCTACGCGACCATCCTTCGCTTCATCGATCCGCAACCGCTGTCTCATCTGGGCGTGCTGGCTGCGGCCGGCATGATCGGGTTCGTCGGGAACGAGATCGCGGCGCAGGTTCGCCTTCGCGCAGGCAGGAGGCTCTCGAGCCCGGCGCTGATCGCCGACGGCAACCACGCCCGCGTCGACGGCTACGTCTCGCTCGGAGTCGTAATCAGCGCATTCGGTGTCGCGCTCGGCTTCGAGCTCGCCGACCCGATCGTCGGTCTCGCTATCACGCTCGTCATCCTCAAGATCACGTGGGACTCATGGCGGACTGTGAGGGACACCGAGCCGGGCGCGCCCGCCCATGAGCACTAGAGAAAGATCTCAGCTCCGGCTGTCCCCGCGCGCGTGTGCCGAGCTGTCACTCCAACTCGCGACCCCGCGGCTGCCTCGACGACCCATTCGATCTTGACGAGGTCGTTCGTCGAATGGTCGACGTTCCACCACAGGACGGAGCGGTGCTCGACACGGCCTTCGAGCTGACCGGCTTCCTCGCGCTCCTTGCCCGTCACGATTCGTGTGCCTTCGGGAAGCTCGAGCTCGACCTCGATCGGGCGGACGGCTTTCCGGTCGAGCGCCTTCTGCGTGACGTGTGTCGGAAGCCAGCCTGAGTTCTCGAGCACGAGGCTCAGACGGTGTACGCCCTCGCCGACGGCGGTCGACTCGAACGAGCGAACCTCGAGCCGGGGCGAGGCGAGCGCGAGGAAGAGCGCGAAGTCCGCGTGCGGCGCGACTTCCTGCTCGAGCCTCGAGAACGGCGCGTTGAACCAGAAGTAGACGAGGTCCCAGCCGCCGAGCTCGACCGGCCCGAGCTGCGGATGCTCGAAGGGGTACCAATCCACGTACCCCTCGCCCAGCTCGTCCGCGAGCCGGAGAAGCTTGAGGTCGTCCTCCGGGTCGTGGTCGCGTATCCAGTCGATGAAGTGGTAGTCCTCGATCCCGGCGGCTCTCTGCGGGCTCCAGAACTCGGTCACCCAGGCGTAGACCCCCAGAAAGTCGTAGACCCAGTCGACGTCGCCGCCCTTGATCACCTTCTTCGGCTCGTACTTGAAGTCGTGAAAGATCGAGATCGCCGGGTACCCGGTCAACCGGGTCGCCTCCTCGCCCATGAGCGTGAAGGCGCGGAGATCCGAGGTGGGAAAGTCGTCGTCAGGGCGACCCGAGTAGGGCCGCAGGTGGACACCGGAGAACGTGTGGTAGCCGATGTAGTTCGTGATGTTGGGCCGGTCGACGATCGCCTGGATGAGCGCGCGCGTCTCGGGCTCGGATCCCGGATAGGGGCCGGCGCCGAGCTGCTCGTCCTCGGGCGCCCACTCGGCGGGCCAGTTCCGGTTCAGGTCGAGGCCTTCGAACGGAGGCGCGACCTTGACCGTCACGCCGTCCCAGTTCCGGATCGTCCCCTCGGGAAAGACGCGGAAGAACTCTCCCTCGACGTCGTCCGGGCGGCGTGCGACGAGGAGCTTGGCGTCGTCGGTGTGGGCTTTCCAGGGGCCGTTCGGATCGCGCACTCGCATCTGGAGGACGCGCCCGTCTCCGTCGATGTCCTCCCGATGGAGCCCGTCCTCGGGCTCCTCGCGCGGGTACGGACGAACGCTCGAGCGCCGGAAGCGACCGTCCGAGAGCCCGGCCTCGGCCCCGTCCGGATTCACGCGAGGAACGACGTAAAAGGCACGAGTGTCGAGCGCATGGGTGACGCGCTCGTCGTCTCCGTATGCGTGCAGAAGGCGATCCAGGAGGGTCAGCGCCGCGGTCGTCCCAGTGAACTCCATCGCGTGGATCTGGGCGTGCACGAACACCGCCGGCTTCTCCTTGGCCGCGCCGGTCGCGAGGTTCGTGACGGTGACGAGCGGAATCTCGCGGCCCTCGTACGACTTCCCGATGCTCTCGACCTCGCAGAGGCCGGGAAACTCGGTTACCCACGCGGCGAGCGTCTCCTGCAGGTCGGCGTAGGTGTAGAAGCGATCGAAGCGGACTTGCGTCGCCACGGGCGCGACCCTAGTCGATTACCCTCGGCCGGTGCGCGAGCTTGCCGACTACCGCTCCGAGTTCCCGATTCTCGCGGAGACGACGTACCTCGTGAACCACTCGCTCGGGGCGATGCCGCGCAAGGCGGCGGAGCGCCTGGCCGAGTTCTCGCGCATGTGGGCCGAGCGCGGAATCCGCTCGTGGGCCGAGGGTTGGTGGGAGACGCCCTGGCGCGTCGGCGACCAGATCGGCCGGATCGTCGGCGCCCCACCCGGCTCGACCGTGATGCACCAGAACGTGGCCATCGCGGAGGCGGTCGTGCTCTCCTGTTTCCGCCCGTTCGATCCCGGGCGAAACCGCGTCGTCTACGAGCGGGAGAACTTTCCCTCGGTTCGCTATCTCTATCAGGCGCAGCCGGAGCTCGAGGTCGTGGTCTGCGAGGAGCCGGGCGAGATCGCGGCGCGAATCGACGAGCGCACGCTCCTCGTCCCGATCAGCCATGTCCTGTACAAGGCCGGCGAGATCCAGGACGTCGAGCCGATCGTCCGTCGCGCCTACGAGGTCGGAGCCCATGTCGTCCTCGACTGCTACCAGTCGGCGGGGATCGTCCCGCTCGACGTGACCGCCCTCGGGGTCGACTTCGCGGTCGGCGGCTCCGTCAAGTGGCTCTGCGGCGGGCCCGGGAACGGTTGGTTATACGTCCGTCCGGACCTGTCCGAGACGCTGACCCCGACCTACACAGGGTGGCAGGCGCATGCGCGCCCCTTCGCCTTCGAGGAGGAGATGGAGTACGCGAGCGGCGCCGCACGCTTTCTCACAGGGACCCCGAACGTCCCCGCACACTACGCGGGGACGGCGGGGTACGACCTCATCGAGGAGATCGGGGTCGAGCGGATTCGCGAGAGCTCGCTCCGCCAGACGCAGCTCGTGATCGACCTTGCGGATGCCGCGGGCTTCGAGATCGTGAGCCCGCGAGACCCTGCCCGTCGCGGCGGCACGGTGACGATCCGCGTCCCCGAGTTTCCGGCCGTGCACGCGGAGCTCGAGGCGCGCGGCATCCTCTGCGACTTCCGCCCGGATGCGGGCATTCGCTTGGGTCCGCACTTCTTCTCGACCGACGACGAGCTGAGATTCGCCGTCGAGCAGATCGGCGACATCCTCGAGACCGGTGCGCACGCACGCCATATCGGTGCCGTGGCGCTGCACTAGCTGGACTCCGCTGCACCTGGCGCCATACGATCCGTTCGAATGGCCCTGCAAACAGGCGAGAAGACGCTCCACCAAATCGTCTCGACGGTCGCTTCGTCGCTCGAGCTGACGGAGGTGCTGAAGGCCGTCGTTCGCCTCATGTCGGAGGCGAGCGGCGTCCACGCGTGCTTCGCGTACGTCGTCTCCGAAGACGGCGAGCGACTCGTGCTGCGCGCGGCGTCGCCGCCGTACGCGCGACAAGCGGGCAAGGTCGTGTTGGAGCGCGGGGAGGGCTTGGCGTGGTGGGCGGCAGAGCGCGGCGAGCCGGCGTTCATCCGCGACAACGCTCTCGCCGATCCGCGCACGAAGTACTTCGCGGAGCTCGAGGAGGAGAAGTTCCAGTCGCTGCTTGCGCTTCCAGTCATCGGGCGCTCTGGTGAGGCGATCGGCGTCATCACCGCCCACACCGAGGCGCCGCGCGAGTTCTCTGACGACGAGGTGGATTTCCTCGTGACCTCGGCCTCGCTCGTCGCGGGCGCGATCGAGAACGCGCGCCTGTACGAGGAGGCGCGGGCCCGCGTGTCGGAGCTCGAGCAGCTCACGGAGCTCGCGGAGGCGATCGCTCGCGCCGATGCGCTCGAGCCACTACTCGACGCGGTAACCGCCGGTGCCCGCTCGCTGCTCGGCGCGCGCGCGTGTCATGTGTACCTGCTCGATTCGGGCAGCGAGGAGCTCGAGCGGCGGGCGAGCGACCCGGAGGCCGGAAATGCGAGACCGAGGCTAGGCCTGGCGGAGCTGGGGCCAGAGCTTGCTCGTGGCGGGCGGAGCACGCGGCTCGCCATCCCGCTCGTCGCGAACGGCGAGCTCATAGGCCTGCTCGTGGCCGAGGGGAGCCCGCGGGTCGATCTCGGCCGGGCGGTGGCGAGCCAGGTCGCGGTCGGGATCAAGAAGGTCCAGGTCATCGAGCAGCTCACAGAGAAGAACCTCATCAAGGACTTCTTCGAGGAGCTGGCCGGCGGCCGACCACGGAGCGAGCTCGAAGGGAGGGCGAC
>JACCWU010000177.1 GCA_013697465.1 Actinomycetota bacterium
CCTCTGATGTGCGCGACTACACGAACGCCGTTTCCGTGATCGAGCGCGCGCTCACGGCCGCGATCCGGTCGACCCCGCCTGACAACGAGCGGCCGGGAGGGCAGGCGGCACCCGCGCTGGAGAGCACCGGCTCGTCCTTCCCGCTCACGCTCGTCGCGCTCGGCGGGGTGGCGCTCGTAATCCTCGCCGCAGGCACGCTGGCGTGGGCCTCGCGCCGGCGAAGCGGCGCCTGACCCGCGCGATCGGCAGGAATCACCCGCGAGGTAGAATGTCAGGGTCGTGCCACGCTCAGTAAATACCTGCAAATTGCGCAAAAACCTCACCATCCGATCGTCGTCCTACCATCGACAGTCCGCTCGCATGCCACTCCTTGTTTCACTGGGCGGAAGGACCTAATGTCGGACACGGCTCGGGAGGACACGATGGCAACCGCGAAGGAGCAGGCGCCCCAGACGACCGCAACACCAGTCGCTGCGATCGAGGACGAGATCGTCAACACCGTCGTCGAGGAGGCGGCGAGCGTCGCCCCGCGCCGCTACTTCACGATCCCCGGCCGCGATCCCTTCGAGGAGGTCGAGTGGGAGCTCCGCCACGCGCACATCCCCGGAAAGGACGGGCCGGCGTTCGAGCAGAAGGACGTCGAGTTCCCCAAGTTCTGGTCGCAGACCGCGACGAACATCGTGGCGCAGAAGTACTTCCGGGGGCGCATGGCTTCTCCCGAGCGCGAGCGCTCCGTCAAGCAGATGGTCGGCCGCGTCGTCGACACGATCGGCGGCTGGGGTCGCGAGGGCGGCTACTTCGCCACCGATGACGAGGCCGAGACCTTCGAGGCCGAGCTCAAGGCCATCCTCGTCAACCAGTACGCGTCCTTCAACTCCCCGGTCTGGTTCAACGTCGGCTTCGAGGCGAAGCCGCAATGTAGTGCGTGTCAGCCGTGGCACGCCCTCGTGTCCACGCCCGAGGGAATGGTGCCGATTGGCCGGCTCGTCGAGGAAGAGCAGATCGGCCGCGAGGTCTACGACGCACACGGCGTCACGAGCATTGTCGCCGTGCAGGCGAACGGTCTGAAGGAAGCCTTCCGCGTCACGCTTCGCAACGGCAGCTTCGTCGAGGCCACAGGGGACCATGTCGTCAGGGCCGTGCACGAACGGCGCACCCAGCCCAGCTGGCTGCGCGTCGACGAGCTCCGCCCCGGAATGCGAATGCATCTCCATCCGCACCGCGCAAAGGTCGCCGATCGCGCCCTGGCTCCCGTCAGTGGCGGCTCATCGCTGATTGACGAAGCCGGCTGCGAAGTCGGGTCAGTCGCTGTCGCGGAAGCCGCGCTCGCGGGGTGGTTGCAGGCAGGCGGTTTCGTCGGTCAATACGAGCACGGAACGAACCGGTCGCTCACGATCGAGTTCCAGGTCGCGAACGACGACGAGTACGAGTGGGTCATCGACAACCTCGACGTCGTCTTCCCTGACGTTCACCGAAACGTCCGCGAGGTTCCGACGCAGGACACGACTCTCCACTGCCGCCGGATCAGGCTCTATGGCGAAGATCTTCGCGAGTTCGTGGATCGCTGGCAGTTACTGCTCCGCGGTACGGCGATCCGCGTCCCCGAGCTTCTTTGGACCGCATCACGCGAGGAGATTGCTGTATATCTCCGGAGCATCTTCCAGGCTGACGGCTACGTCAGCGTTCGCCGTGACAACGGCACCGAGAACGGCCGTGTGGCGTTCGCCGTCATCAGTGAGCGCTGGGCCGAGGACATCCAGCTGCTCCTGAACGTGCTCGGAATCTACTCGCGCAGGACCCGAAAGGGAGAGAAGCGCGAGAACCGGCACGACCTCCACGAAGTTGCCATCTCGATCGGTTCGGAGCGAGCACGCTTCGTCGAGCTCGTCGGATTCGTCGGCGCGGACAAACAGCGGAAGCTGCTCGAGTCACTCAGCCTCCGCGGGTTGAAGAGCTGCCCCGACCTCCGCGAGGAGGAGATCGTCTCGATCGAGAGCATCGGCACTCGGGACGTCTACGACATCCAGACCGAGTCTGGCGAGTACTTGACCAACAACGTCGCCGTCCACAACTGCTTCATCCTCTCGATCGAGGACTCGATGGAGTCCATCCTCGACTGGATCCGGCGCGAGGGCGTCATCTTCCGCGGCGGCTCCGGGTCCGGGGTCAACCTCTCGCGACTTCGCTCCTCGAAAGAGCAGCTCTCGAAGGGCGGCTACGCCTCCGGCCCGGTGAGCTTCATGCGCGGCGCCGACGCGTCCGCCGGCACGATCAAGTCCGGCGGCAAGACCCGACGCGCGGCAAAGATGGTCGTCCTCGACGTCGACCACCCGGACGTCGAGGAGTTCATCTGGTGCAAGGCCAAGGAGGAGCGCAAGGCTCGCGTCCTCGAGGCGGCGGGCTACGAC
>JACCWU010000178.1 GCA_013697465.1 Actinomycetota bacterium
TGCCTGACCACGTCGCCGAGATGTCCCGGCTCCTCGCAGACGCCGACTTCGCGCACAGCGCACCGCTCGTCGTCATGCCGGACGGCACGGCCAGGCGAGGGCAAGGTCGGAATCGTCCCAGCGGCAGCCCAGCTCGTCGGCGGGATCCCATTCGTCGCTTACCGCGTAGACGTGAACTGACGGCTCGTGGAAGCAAAAGCCGTGGGCGACTCCGGTCGGGATCGTAAGAGCGTGCGGCTGGTGCTCGTCGAGCTCGACGGTCACGCCGAGCCCTTCCGTCGGAGATCCCTCTCGCACGTCGTAGAGCCCTATTGTCGCGCGCCCTGCCACTACGGTCAGATAATCGGCATGACGCCAGTGAGCATGTACGCCGCGGAGCACATTGGTCTCCGACCGAACCACGTTCCACTGCTCAGGCGCGATATCGAGGCCCCAAGATTCGCGAAAGAGCTCGGTGAAGACGCCGCGCGAGTCGGCATGTGGCTCCAGCCGCTGGAGAACGACGCCGTCGAGTAGCACCGTCGAGAGTATTCCGGATCGGTCGGGTGGCGAGCAGCAAGGTCTCCAGTGCATGACCGTCGCCGGCGCGACACAGCGATGCGCGCGCGACCGTTCCCGGAAGGCTCGCCTTCCGTACCGCTGGAACGGTCGGAGCCGGGCGGCGCCGGCTCTGTGCACCGTCTGCGGCCGGTGCACCGACGCGAGCGGCGCTCGCCGCTCGCCCGAGGACGGCGGCGACGAGCAGCCTGCACGCGATACTCACTCAGACGAAGCGAACGCGAGCAGGTTTGCAGCCGCCGGGCTCTAGTACCCTGTGACCTCCCCGCCGACGTAGCTCAGCTGGTAGAGCACTTCACTCGTAATGAAGGGGTCCGCGGTTCGAGTCCGCGCGTCGGCTTTCTCCATTTGCAGGAATTCTTGCCTGACCGACCGGCTCGAATCGCCCGGTCACCGGGTTGAAGGGTCTGCCAGGGTGTACGCGAAACCGACGGCTCGTGCCTTCCGTTTCCGAGCAGCTTTCTCGGTACGTGTTTAGTGTACGAGGGACGTATTCGCGTCAGGCGGCGCGGCAGGCGCGCCGCAACCCACGAAAACTGAAGGACGGAGGAAGAGTCGATGCCGGTCTGGGTCTGGGTTCTCATCATTATCTTGATCGTGTTTCTCCTCGGCGGCTTCGGCTACCGCCGACGACGCTAGGGCTTTCTGTCGGCGGCGTGGGCGGCCGCTACGCCTCCCCGTGAGATCCGACGGCACGATCCGCGCTGTCAGCCGTCAGTCGCTCTCGAAGGGGTCATCTCGTCGGAGAATCCGCACTCGAGGCAGACATAGCGCGTCACTCCGTCCTTGTCGACGATGATCCCCATCGTGACGCCGCAGGCCGGGCAGATCGGCGGGCGCTCGTCATCGGCGTCCGGCTTGCTCTCCTCTTCCATGCGGTCAGCGTAACTCGGGACCCCGCGTTCGGGCCGGCGGCGACGTACGGGAGATCCGCGGGCCAGAACAGGAGCTTCCCTGGGGAGAGTTCAGGCCAGTTCGCGCCCTACCGTGAGGACGCGTTTGACGCCCGGAAATCGCGGGTACACTAGATCCAGCGCGTTGGCTTAGTCGTTTGAAGCCGCCGAGGTGCAACTCCTCTTCGACTGTCACACAGGCCTGTGCGCAGCAGGGAGTTCGTTCGGATTCTCTGCCCCGATCGGAACACAAGGAGCATCACATGCATGCGACCATTCGCCGTTACGACGGTGTGGACCAGAATCGCACGGTCGAGTTGACAACCAAGGTCAACGAGACCCTCATCCCGAAGCTGAACAAGCTCCCCGGCTTCAAGGGCTACTTCCTCGTCGAGGCCGGCAACGGCGTCTTCAGCTCGCTCGGTCTCTTCGAGACTCCTGAGCAGGGCATGGAGTCGACGAAGATCGTCGCAACCTGGATCCGTGACGAGAAGCTCGAGACGCTGATCCCGAACGAGCCCAAGATCACGAGCGGCCGGATTGTCGCTCACAGCGACCGCGTCCTGGTCGCCGCGTAGCTCGACCGCACCGCTTTCGACGGAGAGGGCCCGGGCTTGCCGGGCCCTCTTTCGTTTCCGCCTGCCGCGCCGTGCTCGTGCGCCCGCTCGCGGGGGTATTCGAGGTGATGACCTTCAGCGTCTGGGAGTCGGCCGACGCGATCCCTGTCGGCGTGGCGGAGGTCACCGCCTGCCCGTCGCGCGAAAACGGTCCCTGGCTGCTGGGAGATCGCAGGCACACAGAGATGGGGAGGGTGTCTTCCATCCGCGCTTGTCCCGGCGGATCAGGTGAGGCCGGCTTTCCGCACCTCCCGTAGCCGTGCGCGGTTGTCCGCGCTCCGCCGCTCGATAGCGCGCGAGAACGCAAATGCGCTCATCGCCGATCCGTGCTTCTCGAGGTACCCGGCGACCTCATCCGGGTAGACCTGCCCCATCTCTCGAAGCACCCACCCGATCGCCGTCTGCACGTAGTGCCGAGCGTCGCCGAGGCAGTTCGAGACGAGAGGGAGGACCTTGTGCGGTGGGAGAAAGACGGCGTTCTTCCCGCTGTAGTGCACGAGGCTGACGAGGGAGATGCGTCGCAACCACTCGCCCTCTGCG
>JACCWU010000166.1 GCA_013697465.1 Actinomycetota bacterium
AGGTTACGGCTACCTCGTCGTCGTCGATCACGGAAACGGCCTCGCGACCGCCTCTGCGCACAACTCCGTGCTCGTCGCAGCCGTGGGTCAGGCCGTCGCCCAAGGGGAGACGGTCGCGCTCGCGGGCTCGACGGGCAACTCGAGCGGGCCGCATGTTCACTTCGAGGTGCGGGTCAACGGCGTCGCCGTCGATCCGCTGCTCTACTTGTAGCGCCCGCGTGAACGGTCAGGCCGCGTCGGTGGCCGCCGCCGGAAGCCGAGTGGCGGACACCAGATGGAGATCCGGAAGCGCGCGCCAGCGCTCGTCGAGCCCGAGGCCGTAGCCTGCGAAGAGCTCGTCCGGGACGCGGAAGCCGATGTAGCGCAGCGGAAGCTCGTCGACGAGCCGACGGTAGGGACGGTCGAGAAGCGTCACGGCGGCGAGGCTCGCAGGAAGTCGCAACCCGAGCGTCCGGAAGAGAAAGTGGAGCGTCAGTCCCGTATCCACCACGTCTTCGACCACGAGAACGTGACGGCCCTCGAGCGGCGTATCGACGTCCTTGAGCAGCCGCACCCCTCCGCCACTCGCCGCGGCGAACCCGCCGGTGTACGGGGCCAGCTCGACCACGTCGAGGGTATGTGGAATCGGGAGTGCCCGCGTCAGGTCGGCCAGGAAGACGACGCTGGACTTGAGCGGTGCCACGAGCAGCGGGTCGAGGCCGTCGTAGTCCGCCGCGATCTCAGCCCCGAGCTCGGTGACGCGGCTCGCGATGTCCTCCCGCTTCAGATAGATCGCACCGACGTCCCCGTGCTCGGAGGACAAGGCGACCGACGCGTGCACGCCTACGACGCGAGACGCAAGCGGTAGCGCTGCGCCAGGCGTTCGATGTCACGCCGATAGAAGAGCTTGACCTTGACGTCCGGGTAGAGCCTGCGGATCTCACGGAGCTTGCGGTTCTTGCGAGTGACGAGCGACTGCTTCATCACCGTCACCTCGATGAAGAGGTCCTGCTCCGGAAGGTAGAAGTCGGGCGTGAACGCGCTCACGACACGACCTTCGTCGTCACGTTCCAAGACGAACGACCGCGGCTCGTAGTCCCAGGGAATCCCGTAGAAGTCGAGGATCTTCGCGCACTCAAGTTCGATGCGGTTTGCGAACCGCGGCGGCTTCGATCCACAATATCCCTGGAAAACCGGGTTTTCCACCCGCACCTAGAGCAGGGTACCTATCGGCTCGGACGACCAGGTCCCGGCCGCTTCGCACCTCGTAGACTCTGAGCATGCCGTCTCCAGGCGTCTTTCGGATCGCGCAGATCTCGGATCTCCACTGCGGCGGCCCCTACTTCGAGGCCAGTCTGCTCGAACGGGCGATCGGAGAGATCAACGAGCTCGAGCCGGATGCGGTCGTCTGCAGCGGCGACCTGACAACGTTCGGCTTCCGGCACGAGTACCTCACTGCACGGGAGTACCTAGACCGCATCGACTGCGACTCGCTCGTGGTCGTGCCCGGGAATCACGACTCGCGCAATGTCGGCTACGTCCACTTCGAGGAAATGTTCGGTGAGCGGAACTCGGTCCTGTTCAAGGGCGGAGTCGCGATCGTCGCCGTGGACTCGAGTGAGCCGGACCTCGACCACGGTCAGATCGGACGCGGTCGCTATCGCTGGATCGAGGAGCAGTTCGCGCGCGAGCCGGCGGACCTTAGAATCTTCGTCCTCCATCACCATCTGCTGCCCGTGCCGGGAACCGGCAGGGAGCGGAACATCGTCCACGACGCGGGGGACGCCATCGAGTGCCTGCAGCAGGCTGGCGTGCGGCTCGTGCTCTCGGGGCACAAGCACGTGCCGTATGTGTGGCGGCTCGAGGATCTCTTCGTGGTGAACGCGGGAACCGTCTCGTCTCTCCGTCTGCGCGGGAAGACGCGTCCCTGTTACAACGTCATCGAGATTGCCGACCGCAAGGTGGAGATCTGGCGGCGTCATCCTTTTCACGGCCAGGTCAAGCTCGTCCAGTTCTCCCTCGACACGCTCGAGTACGCGAAGTTCACGGGTGCCATCGAGGACGAGGTAACCGCACGAACTTAGGAACGCTACGAGCCCTCGCGATCGTCGACGGCGAGCACTACGCACCCGTCGTCCGCGACGCGCTCGCCGAGCTTCCGTACGAGTTCGTCGCGGCGGTGCGCGTCGGCGGGACCGAGAAGCTCCGAGACGGGGCGGAGTACGGTGTGCCGCTCGTGAGCGGGGTCGTCGAGGCCATCGACAGCTTTCGGCCGGATCTCGTGGTCGACCTCTCCGACGAACCCGTGCTCGGCCCGGTCGAGCGGTTGCGGCTCGCGAGCGCCGTTCTTGCGCGCGGAGTTCCGTACGTGGGTGCCGACTTCCGGCTCGACCCGCCGACGCTCGAACCTTTCGGGGGTTCTTCGCTCGCAGTCGTGGGAACGGGAAAGCGAATCGGCAAGACGGCGGTGACCGGGCATCTGGCTCGGCTGCTGGCGCCGCGGCTTCGCGTGGTCGTCGTCGCCATGGGTCGGGGGGGCCCGGCCGAGCCGGAGGTCGTCACGGTGCCGCCGACCGTGGAGGCGCTCGTCGAGCTGTCTCGGAGTGGACGTCATGCTGCCTCCGACCACCTCGAGACCGCCGTCCTCGCGGGAGTCGAGACCGTGGGATGTCGGCGGTGCGGCGGAGGACTGGCGGGCGCGGTGTTCACGTCCAACGTCGCAGCGGGAGCGCGAATCGCAGCCGAGCGCGGTCCGGACCTCGTCGTGTTCGACGGAAGCGGCGCCGCATTGCCGCCGGTCGCGACGGACCGGCGGATCGTCGTCGTCGGAGGACACCAGCGGCCGGAGATCGCCGCGGGATACCTGAACGCATACAGGCTTCTCCTCGCCGACCTTGTCGTCGTCACGATGGCGGAGGACGGCTCGGACTGGCGGTCCGTTCGAGAGGCGGTTCGATCCGTCGTCGCGCCGGAGATCCACGTCATGCCGACGGTGTTGCGTCCACGTCCGATGGAAGACGTCCGCGGGCTTTCTGTCGCGTACTTCTGCACCGCACCCGAGCGAGCTCACTCGATCCTGGCATCGCATCTTTCGCAGGCGCACGGCGCCGAGATCGTCCATGTCTCGGGCAATCTGGCCGACCGGCAGGCGCTCCGTGCAGAGCTATCGGATGTCGACGCGGAGGTCTTTCTCGTCGAGCTGAAGGCGGCCGCAGTCGACGTGGTCGCAGAACATGCCCTTGCGTCGGGCTCCCGCGTCGTGTTGGCTGCGAACGACGTGGTTCCACTTCCCGGTGAGGGGGTACTTGACGAGATGCTGCTGGAAATGTCAGGAATTCCGCTGTGAGCGAACGCCGACACGTCGTCCCGCTGCCGCTGGGCGAGGAGATGCCCTTCTCCAAGGGGCTGATGGCGCGCGCACTGACCGTCACAGGCCTCGATCCGGAGCGCTCCTATCTCATCGCCAGGCGCGCCGACCAGGACTTGAAGGACCGAGGTGCCGTTTCCCTCGATCTGGCTCGGCTCGGTGAGCTCGCCGCCGACGTGATCGGCGACGAGGACGCGGCGCTGACAGTCCGTCGCCTCCGCCGTCTCGACGCCCTGCAACGTCTCGACGAGCCGCTGCTCCTGCTGATCGGCGGTACGACCGGCACCGGCAAGTCGACGATCGCGACCGAGGCCGCGCATCGCCTCGGGATCACCCGCGTGACCTCGACGGACTTCATCCGGCAGACGATGCGCGCGTTCTTCTCCGAGGAGTTCATGCCGTCGGTCCACTACTCGAGCTTCGAGGCGCGACTCGCGCTCACGAGAGCCGAGGAGGAGGAATCGGGAGATGCGGCCCTCCTCGGATTCCTCGATCAGACGCGGAACGTGCTCGTGGGTGCGCAGGCTGCGCTCGAGCGGGCCGCGACGGAGCGCTGGTCGATGGTGCTCGAAGGCGTGCACCTTGTCCCTGGCATGGTCACTGCGAACGTCTCCGGCGCCCTCGTCGTCCAATGCATCGTCGCGATCGAGGACGAGAACCTGCATCGCAGCCACTTCTGGGTGCGCGATTTCGCAACCGAGGGATTGCGCCCACTCGAGAAGTACCTCGACGCGCTGCCCCAGATCCGCGAGATCCAGGACTTCCTCGTGGAGCGCGCCCGGCGCTACGACGTCCCCGTCATCATGAACGACTCGATCGACCACGCGATGGCGGCAGTCATGGATCTGGTCCTCCGTCAGGCCGACCAGCTCGCCGGCGTCCCCGGCTAGCTGCACGCCCTCGCCCGTTACACTGATTCCGTGGTTGCCCGCGACGATGTGATCGAGGCGCTCCACGGCGTCGAGGATCCCGAGCTCGGCATGGACATCGTCGAGCTCGGCCTCATGTACGACGTGGAGGTCGACGGTTCGAACGTGAAGATCCTTTACAGCCTGACGTCGATGGGCTGTCCGGCGGGAGCGATGATCGCGGACGGAATCATCGATGCGGCGCGGGGCGTTCCTGGAGTGGGGGAAGTCGAGGCAGAGCTCACTTTCGATCCGCCGTGGACTCCCGACCGCATGTCCGACGACGCCAAGTTCATCCTCGGCTTCGGCTAGCGCTCGCGTACGACCACGACTCGACCTCCACGCCGATCTCTGCGGGCCACACGATGGCGCTCCGGGCGAGTCGGGCCGTACCCGACTGCAGCTGTCTTGCCGTGTGCCTGCCGTCCTCTCGACTGTTCACAGGGACGCGCGATGATGGAAGTCAACCACCAGAAGGAGGATGCAATGGCCGACGACGCCGCGAAGCGTTGGGTGTCACCTTATTGGAGCTCGTCGCCAGCCGGCCCCCCGAACTTCCGCGCGTCTGGGTCCTCAACCCCGGCACTGCAGCTGCGGAAGTTACGGTGCGCTGGCACGAGGCCGTTACCGGGGACGTGCTCGAGAAGGAGACGCATACGATCGACGCCGGAACTATCTGGCTCTTCGTCTCCGGAGAACCGGGCGGCTTCGGGTGGCTGGGTATTTCAAGTGACCGCCCGATCGTACCGTGGGGCACCACGCCGGTCTCGTCCGGTCAGGACGAGCTCGGGCACGAGACGATGGACTTCTATCCTGCTGAGGAGCTACGAATCAAAAAGCTCTTCAAGTCTCGAGTCGAGGCAAAGACCGAGGGAGGACGCGGCTGATCGCGGGCGTGTGGGGGCCCCAGCGGATTCGGTGCGCGCTGAAGCGGTGTGACGGTGCTGAAAGCGAATCTACCGCGGTATTCGAAGCACGACCTTTCCGAATTGCGCCTCGGATTCCAGCCGCTCATGCGCCTTCGTGGCCTCCGCGAGCGGATATGTACTGTCGATGTGTATCCGAGCTCGTCCGCTGCGGATGAGATCGTAGGCGCCTTCGAAGTCGGCAGCCGTGCCCATCGTCGATCCGTAGACCACGAGCTGCTTCCACCACAACCGGTAGAGCCGGGCAGGCGGGCTATGCCCGCTCGTCGCGCCGCACACGACGACTCGGCCATCCTGCGCTGCAGCGGCGAGTGAGCGTTCCCAGGTCGCCTCACCGACCGTCTCGACGACGACGTCCGCGCCGCGTCCGCCGGTCGCGTCCTTGATCGCGGCCACCACGTCGTCGGTGCCGTGGTCGAGCGCCAGGTCCGCCCCGAGCGAGCGAGCGCGCTCGAGCTTCTCGAGGCTCGACGAGGTGACGATCGTGCGCGCTCCGAACGCGCGACAGAGCTCGAAGGCGGCGAGCGCGACCCCGCCGCCGATTCCCCAGATCAGGACCCACTCGCCCTCTTGAACCGAGGCTTTCGTCGCAAGCATGCGGTAGGCGGTCTCGAAGACAAGCGGGAAGGCCGCGCCTTCCTCGAACGAGAGCGAGTCCTCGAGCGGGTACAGCTGAGCCGCGGGAATCGCCTTGAGCTCGCAGTCCGTTCCGTCCGTGTGCTCCCCGATGACGGTGATGCGCCCATCGTGGACGATTCCCGGGTTGATGACCACGCGGTCGCCCGCGGCGAATCCAGTGACGCCTTCACCGAGCGCGACGACGACCCCCGCGCCGTCTGCGCCCAGAATCCGTGGCTTCGGAACGGACGGGAGACCCTTGCGGATCCAGACATCGAGGTGGTTGAGACTGGCAGCTCGCAGGCTGACGAGCACCTCGCCCGGCGCGGGCTCCGGATCCGGGACGTCCTCGTACGAGAGCACCTCGGGTCCACCGTCTTCATGAATGCGCACCGCCTTCACGCGGCAGAATCCTCGCATGACAGCGGCTGAGCTGACGAGGTTGGCCGCCGACCTCGGGCTCGACGCGGTCGGGGCGGCGCCCGCAGCGTCGTACGACGACACGGAGCGGCACATCGTCGACCGGCGGTCGCGCGGGCTGTTCGCAGGGATGCGCTTCACGATGGCGAGGCCCGAGATCTCCTGTCATCCGGAGCGCCTGCTCCACGGCGCGAGATCGGTGATCTCGGCCGCGCTCTGCTATTACGAGCCTGGGTCCGACCTGCGCGAGGACGAGGGTCGACTTCCCCGCTACACGTGGCGAGACGGGTACGCCGACCTTCGTGTTCGGCTCGAGGAGCTCGGCCGCCGGCTGGGAGGCTCGTATCGGGTGCTCGTCGACTCGAACGACCACGTGGATCGAGAGGCAGCGGTACGCGCCGGGGTCGGGTTCTACGGGAAGAACACCATGGTGATCACCCCGTCCCACGGATCGTGGGTCGTCCTCGGGACTTTGGTCAGCGACGTCGAGGTCGACTCGACCGAGCCACTCGAGCTGGATTGCGGCTCGTGCCGGCTCTGCGTCGATGCCTGCCCGACGGCCGCTCTCGACGAGCCCGGCGTGCTCGATGCGACCCGCTGCCTCTCGTACTGGACACAGGCGCCCGAGCAGATACCGGAGGAGTATCGAGAGGAGCTCGACGAGATGGTCTACGGCTGCGACGTCTGCCAGGACGTGTGCCCCTGGAACCACGGGGTCGAGCGCCGCCTGGACGGCGCGCAACTCTCGGCCGATGCGGCGCCCGCGATCTCGCTTCGAGACTGGCTCGAGCGCGACGGCGCCGAGCTCGTTGCGGAGTTCGACCGGCTCTACGTTCCGAAGAACGATCCGCGCTGGCTGCGGCGGAATGCACTCATCGCGGCGGGCAACGTGGGTACGGACGAGATCGCGCCAGCGGTCGACGCGTATGCGAGCGACGATGATCCCGTTCTTGCCGAGGTAGCTCGGTGGGCGCGCGACCGGATCCGCGCGCGCTCGTGACCGCTCGCGTCGATCGCGAGCTGTTGGCTCTCCTCGTCCACGAGGTACGCAGCTCGGTCGCTGCGCTCTCGGCGATCGCCGAGGCGGTCTCGAGCGGCGGCATCGACGACGCTGCGCTTCGTCGCCTCGTCGCGCTGAGCGTCTCCGCCTGTCGAGGGATCGAGCGCGTCGTCGAAGACACTGCACCTGGAAGCGTTCGTCTCGAGGAGGTCGATGTCGGCCGAGTAGCGCTCGACGCTGCCGCCGCGGCGTCGCTCGGAGGGGCGCGCGTTCGCGCGAACGTCGAGTCGGAGCTGCCCTTGATCCGAGTGGATCCTGTGAGGCTGCGCCAGGCACTCGACAACCTGATTGCGAACGCCGTGCTCCACTCGTCGTCGAGGGACGAGATCGTGGTGGCTGCGCACGCGAGCGGGAAGGAGCTGCTGTTGTCCGTCCGAGATGCAGGTGAGGGGATACCGCGCGAGCAGCAGGCGCGGATCTTCAAGCCCGGGATCCGTCTCGAGCGAGACCGCCCGGGATCGGGCCTCGGCCTCGCAGTCGCGCGAGCGGTTGCGGAGGCGCACGGGGGCAGGATCACGGTCGAGTCCACTCTTGGCCGCGGGGCGACCTTCACGATCGCGCTGCCCTTGCCCCAGAGCTAGCCGGCCACCGCGGATTCGAGTCGATAGCGCCGAAGCAGCGTGCCGCTCACATCGTGCTCGCTGACGTCGAATGCCGCCCGTGATCCCTCGATCTCCACGTCGCTGGTCGTCGCAACTCGAATCGGCAAGTCCTCGGCGGCTTCGTAGACCTCGCTGAACGTGTCCTGCGCCACCGCGACGTACTGCGTGTTCGCGCCGGGCGCGATCCAGACGAACCCCATGAGGTCGCCGTCTCGCGTCTTGCAGCTGATGCTCAGGCGCGGGTCGCGCAGATGTCCGTCGCGAAGTTGCCCGAAAGCACCACCGCACCAGCGGCGATTTGCCTCTCGCGGGCCTGGGCTGTCGTCACAAGCGTAAAGTCCGGACTCGTCGCGTAGCGTCACAGTCTCACTGTTCGCTCCGATGCGCTCAACGATCGACCCTTTCGGGTGCGCAGCCCTGGCTACTCCGCGCAGACAGGCCGCGGCGAGGGACTCTGCGGGCACCGCCTCGGCGCGGACGATGCGTGCCTTGGTGAGGACGACTGGGTCAGGCACTTCCTCGAGCTCGATACCTGGCGGCGATGCGCGGGATCCATCCATGAGGGTGGTCGGAACAGAGCCATTGGACTCACAGGCGGTCGAGAGAAGCGCAAGGAGAAGCGCGAGAAGCAAGGAGAGGCTCAGACGGCAGAAGCTGCGCCCCTCCATGAGCTGCTCAACTGCTCCAGCCCGTTCGGCGAACGCCTGCGTAGCTCGAGTCCCCTCGATAAGTGCGCGTCCAGATGTTCGTGCCGTAGGCCTCACCCTTCGCTTCGATGATCTGGTCAGTGCCGTCGGCGTTCTTCGCGTAGATCATCCCGATGTGGTTCTCACTTGAAAAGGCGTCCATTTTGATCGCGGACGCTTTGGACAGCGTGATGTTGGGAGCCCCGTCGCCGCGCTTGAAACGCTGCGTGTCGTATGGCCCATGAACGTTTCGGAACATGCCCCACTGGTAGAAACCTGCGTTGCCCTCGTTCTCCGACTCGCGCCAGACCTTGAACGTGAATCCGGAGCAGTCGCCCCCTTCTCCACCGGTGCCGGGGTTCTCTGTCGGGTCCCCGGGAGAGTCGTCCCGGTCGTTGTGGTTCCAGCAGCCGCCTGCCCACTGGTAGCCCTCGTACCGCGCCCGGAGCGCGACGCTGATCGAACCATCGCGCGTGATGTAGGAGGTGGGGGTCGGAGCGGCGTAGTTGCAGTTGTCGGCGACGAACCGGGTGTGGTAGGCGCCCGCGGTTCCCGCCGCCGCCAGCGTGAAGGCGAGGCAGAAGATCCCGAGGACTGCTGAGCGCGACATTACTTGACCTCCAATTCGAATCGGTCTACGAACAGGCCTGCGGGGGTCGAGCCGAGCTGGTAGAGAGCAGAGCCTGCGAGCCGGAAGCGGCTCAAAGGGGCTGTTTCAGCCCAATCCGCCGAGTCGAGCGCGAAGCTGCTCAGCAAGCCCGTTGGTCCGAGCACGAGCGCAACGAACTCGTCGTTGTCGTCCGTGTACGCCCTGACGACGAGAACGAGCCGGTTCCCGAGGGGCTCCGCGAGCTGAATCTCGGCGAGGGGGGTGTCGCTGGTGACGCGCCAAGCTCGTCGGACGCCGTTCGCGTCCGCAACAGCGGAGCGAATCTCGCTTCCCACTCGAAGGACGACGACGTCACCCACGCCGGGCACCGCGCGGCCTGCGCGCCCCGCACGCTTCTGTGCCTGTGGAGAGAGCGGCCGACCGTCGATCGCTGCGGGCATCCACTGGCCCGAGGGATGCTGAAGGACCACCGGACCGCTCGAGCCGATGCGCACCTGCGAAGCGGTTCGCTCGGCGATCTGCGCTGTGCCCTCGGTCTTCCCACCCGAACCGAACGTGCGCAGCAACGGCCCGCGTGCCGCGGTTGCGGTCTCGAGGACGTAGACCGTGCCGTCGTCCGCGATCGACAGGTCCGCGAGCGTGCCGTCGATTGCAAGAGGTACTTCGACCGCGGCCGCGGCTCCCTCTCTCCAGCGCAGCAGTCGTCGGTGGACCTGGTCGAGGACGTGAACCGCCCCGAAGCGATCGACGTCGAACGAGGATCCTCCGGTGGGTGGGAGGCCGCGACCTTGCTCGAGCCCGATCTCCTGCGCGCCGCTGCCCCACGAAGCGCGCACCACCCGCTCATCCGCTCGACGAACTGCACCGAACCTGTGCTTCCCGATGTGAACCTCGACCGCACGATCAAGCGGGAGGCTCTGCTGTGGAGCGTCCGCCCCGCCCGCCGGTAGCGTCAGAGTCTGTCCCGCTTGCTCGCTGACGAACACCGCGTAATACGAGAATCCTCGGCCGCTGCGAGCGATGCTCGGGGGCACGAGGGCCACGTACCGACCGTCCATGGCGCTCGGCTCGACGCGTAGCTGGAGCTGTGCAAAGGGACCCGCCCCTCCGGTGCGGACGAAAACCGACCCGTCAGCATCGCACGGCGACTCGTCCGTCTCCTCGGACGTCGAGCAGAAGACGTCGTACCGCAGCTCGACCGGCTCGCCGGGAGCTGTGAGCAACGGCGGAAGATGAGCCGCCTCCAACATCGCTGCCTGCGGCTCCTGTGCCCTGTAGGCCACCGCCGATCCCGCGAGGAGGACGAGTGCCGACCCCAGCACCGCTCCGACGATGAGGACGGACATGCCCAAAGCCCGAGGACGTACCTCGAGGATGCGCAGAGACCGACGCAGATGTGCAATACGTGGTGAGTGCATTCGAGCTCCTCTCCGTTGTCGTCGCTGACAACGAAGAAGATAACGAAGCCGATCGGACGGAAGCGGCGATGCGCACCCAAGCGGCACGCTCTTGGCACGAACTCGTGATCGTTACGAGCGAGCCGGGGCTACGCTGAGGAGCTCGCGCTGGAGTCGGCGTGCGCGCCGCGCGACGAGATCCCGAAGCCGCTGAGGCTCCAGGACGACCGTCTCCCCGCGATCTGCGAGGACTTCCGAGAGGAGCCAGTCCTCGGTCTTATAGGGGACGTGAGCGATCGCCGAGCCGTCGGTGAGAGGCTGCGCCCCGCGCTCGAGCTTCCAACGTGCGAGCGCCGCCGAGTGGAGGAGCAGTGCGACACGAGGGTTTCGCAGGTACGACGGATCGAATCCCTCGCGGGGCTCGAAGGACTCGCCCGTGAGCCGGGCTGCACGCATTCGGTCGAGACGGAAGGTCCGGGCGGCGTCAACTGTGCGATCCCAGGTGTGAACTCGCCAGACCGGAAGCTCACGCTCGATCGTGTACGGCTCCACCTGACGCGTGGTCGGCTTGTCCTCGCCTTCCTTGAGGTACTCGAGCTCGACGATCTGCCGCTTCTCGGCGCCGTCGCTCAGTACCTTCACGAGCGCCTCCTCGTCCGACGCGTCCCGCGGCTCGGGCGTACCTGCGAGATCGAACTTGCCGAACGTCTCCTCGAGCTTCTTGCGGACGCGACCGAGCGTCGTGTGGGCGTCTGCGGCGATCGTCGGGCCGACGTATTCGATCGCGAGCCGGATGGCGCGGGCCTCGAGCGGCGTGAGCTTTGGCGGGCGCCGGAAGACGTCACCGTAGAGCTCCTTGTCCACCCGCACGACATCGCCGTCGTGCTGAGCGTAGACGGCGTAACAGCCTCCGCCGAAGTTCACGAGGTTGAGGAGCGACAGATGATCTTGGAGCTCATCGAGCGGGATGGAGAACGCCGCTGCGAGATCCGCCGAATCGAGGACCGCGGCTCGCTCGTCACCGCACGCCGCGAGCAGGTGGGCGAGCAGCGCCTGCAGGAGGCCGAAGCGCTCAGGAGCCACGGGGCCTGCCGGGCGTTCTGGAAGGGGCTGTCGCGGGTCGCTTCGCTTCGGGCCCGCTGGAGCCGGGGCTCCGCCCTGGTGTAGCTCGACGAGGCGGTCGAGTCCTTCGGAGACGGCATCGCGCAGCTCGTCGGGCTCGAGCGGCACGGCTCGGCCGTTCTGACGGAGCACCCAGCCGGCGAGCAGCTCGACCTGCGCGAAGTCCGTCTCGAATACGCCCTCGTCGACGGTGCCGGCGTCTGAGAGCGTGCGCTCGATCCACCAGGCGGTGTCGCCGGAGACTGCGATCCGCGCGGTGCCGGCCGTTTCGCCGATCTGCCAGGGTCGCGGGATCCGATGCTCCTCGACGTCGAACTCCGAAGGGGTACGAAAGTCGCGCTCACGGCGCGTTGCGAAGCGAATGTCCCCTCGAATACGGGAGACCTTGAACGTCCGAACCGTCTCGCGATCGAGGTCATGGCCCACGACGTACCAGTTGCCGTCGTCGAGACGAAGCGCGTACGGATTGACGACGCGCTCACCCGGACGTGCGCGGCGGGGACTCCAGTAGCCAAAGCGCACCGTCCGCTGCTTGGAAATCGCCGATTCGAGCTTCGAGAGCCGCCCGGCAAGCTCCGGCGAGTAGTCAGGTGCGCTGACGCGGACGCGAGCCGCCGTCTCGGTCGGAGGCGCGGCGAAGCCCGAACGGCCGAGGGCGAGGTTCTGAAGCGCCAGGCGAAGCGGCTCGGCGTAGGCGAACTTCCCTTCGAGGTAGTAGAGCGCGGTCTGCAGTGCCGCGAGCTCGTCGTCGTCCAGCTCCAGCCGGTCGAGGAAGTAGTTCTCGGACCGAAGCGTGTAGAGTTCCTCGCCGGTGAACTCGTCCCGCTGGGACTGCAATGGAATGCCGAGTGCCGTGAGCTCCGCGCGATCGGAGTAGAACCTGCGCGCGAACGCCTCGTCCGACATCTCGCTGTAGCCCTCGACGTTCGACTTCACGTCTCGCGCGGTCAACGGCCGCCGCTCGGCCATGAGGAAGGCGACGAGCGAGAGCTGCCGGATCAGCTTGTCTGCGTCGTGGGACACGCGGCTCCGAGCTTAGCCTGGATCCACCTGTGTGCGCGGGTGGCGCGCGCGTCTGAGCGCACCGGACGCCGAGCGGTCGAACGCGCCCGTCAGGCGGCGACGGTGACGGCTTGCTCGAGGTGCTGGTGCGACGGGCAGTAGTCCCGCGCTGGAAGCGGCGTGCGCTGGCACGCCTTTCCCTTGCGGGTAGTTGCGTGGCAGCGCGCGACACCCCCGTCGAGAAGCCCTGCCTCGATCTGCTGCTCGATGAAGCCAGTCGCTGCCCCTACGCCCTCGCGGACCGACCAGGCGACCCGAGCTTGCGCCGTGATCGGGAAGTAGCGGCGGATGTCCGCGAAGAGCGCACGGTCCGGCTTCGCGAAGTAGTGCGGGTCGTCGGCGAGTCGCTCCATCGTCTCCTCGCACTCCTCGAGCACCGCGCGCCGATACTCGAGTCGCGTGGCCGTGTCGACGTACGGGTCGATCAGATCCTTGATCGAGCGGTAAATCGCTCGCGAGTATTGATACATACAGGAGCGCAACTGGGCGGGATGGTCCTCCATATGCGGTCGAGCTCTCCTGGAAATCCGGGTTCGTAGCTCGCGAAACGCGGAACACATGCTCCGCAGGGCACCAGTGTAGCGACTTTCGCGACCTGTTACAAAGTCTGGGATCGTGTAGTCACGAGAGACAACGAGGTCACTGAACGATGTGGCGGACGCTCGCAGTCCGCGAGACTGCCCGTGCGGCCTGGAGCGCGCTCGTCGCCTCGGCCTCCGAAGCGTAGATCCCCGCGAACACGATCCAGTAGCCGGAGTGCAGGCTCGCGTAGCGGGACGAGTCGAGGACGCCGACCGTGGAGAGCCCGCCTCGCCTTGCCTTGGTCGCACGCGCCACGGCGGCGCGCCTCCCTCCGGTCTGCGGAAGCGAGGCGAGCGCGATCGTCCAGCCATCCTGCCCTGCGGGCCAGTCCCCGATCCCTGTCTGGCTCGTTCCGGAGGTGGAGGGCAGCGTGTCGGTCGTCGGTGCGGTTGCGAAGCCCCCGGTCGCGGTCCGGAGCTCGGGCCCGCCCCCGCCGCCTACGGTCCCGCCCGTGGCCGCGACCGCTGCCGCGCCGCCGGCGAGCGCGACGATCAATCCGACGAGCGATCGGCGAACCCACCCGTGCCCGAGGCTGTCCGTGAGCGCGAATGGACTTGAGCTCGAGACTCTCAAGCCGCACTCTAGGCAATACTCCTGCCCCTCGATGGCCTCGTCACCGCAGCGCGGACAGGTGCTCATTCGTCGTCGGCCGCCGCGTCGTCCTGGCGAGAGCCGCCACCGACGGGGCGCCCGCAGGTCGCGCAGTACCGCGCTCCGAGGAGGAGAGGCGCGCCGCAGGTGCAGAGCGCTCCGCTCGCCCCCGCGCGGAGGGCGGTACCGTCGAGAAGTGCGTCGATCTGATGCACGCGAGCCTCGATCGCGACCAGCTCACCGCAGCGCTCGACGACGAGCCCGGCGTTGAAACGATCGCGTTTGTACATCTCGAGCGTGAGTCCGCCGAGATCGCGCAGACGCTCCTCTCGAATCAGCAGGAGCGTCTTCCGCTCGCGTCTGAGCTCTCGAGCAGGCTGGACCACACGAGCGGATCCGGACGCTCCGGACGACTCGGTCGCGCGCAGGCGTTCCAAAGCCATTGGCAAAGGCTAGATGCTCGGTCTAGAGCTGGAGGACCACGAGCCGCTCTTCGGTCATCTCGCGGACTGCGTATGCCGGCCCCTCGCGGGTATTTCCGGAGTCCTTGATCCCGCCGTATGGCATCTGGTCGGCCCGGAACGTGGGCGCCTCGTTCACCGTCACGCCGCCGAACTCGAGCTCTCGCGCCGCCCGTAGCGCCGCTTTGACATCGGCAGTGAAGATCCCGGCCTGGAGCCCGTAGCGGGTTCCGTTCGCGAGCGCCAGGGCGTCGTCGAGCGTGTCGTAGGGCGTCACGGTGCACACCGGTCCGAAGACCTCTTCGCACGACACCTTCGCGTCTGGCGGCGCGCCCGCGATCACCGTGGGCCGCAGTAGCTCGCCCTCGAGCGCCCCGCCGGCGAGCACCTCGGCACCAGCGTCGGTCGCTTCCTCGAGCCACTCGAGTATCCGGTCGCGCTCGGAGGGGGCGATGAGCGGTCCGACGTCCGTGTCCTCGTCCGCAGGATCGCCGATCTTCAGTGCCTCGACGCGCGCGAGAAAACCCTGGAGGAAGGCGTCGTATGCCTCGCGCTCGACATAGATCCGCTGCACCGAGATGCAGCTCTGGCCTGCGAAGGAGAACGCGTTCGCCGCCAGCCGTGAAGTCGCGTCGTCGAGATCCGCGTCCGCCGCGACGATCACCGGCGTTGCGTTGCCGAGCTCGAGGTTCACGCGCTTGCGAGACGCGCGCTCTCGAAGCTTCCAGCCGACGCCGGCGGAGCCGGTGAACGTGATGAGCTTGACTCGCTCGTCCGCCACGAGCACGTCGCCGATCTCACTCGCCGGTCCACAGACGACGTTGAGCCAGCCGGCGGGTAGGCCCGCGTCCGTCTCGAGCTCGGCGAGGAGGAGCGCCGAGAGTGGCGTCTGCGAGGCGGGCTTGAGCACCACCGCGCAGCCGGCCGCGAGCGCCGGGGCGACTTTGTGCGCGACGAGGTTGAGCGGGAAGTTGAACGGAGAGATGGCGCCGACGATGCCTATCGGGTGCCGCAGAGTGAACGCAAGCTTCCCGGCGCCCGCGGGCGAGGCGTCCATCGGGATCGTGTCGCCGGAGAGCTTCCGCGCTTCCACCGCAGCCATCGTGTACGTCGACACTGCCCGCGAGGCCTCGACGCGTGCGGCCTTCATCGGCTTACCTGCCTCGGCGGAGATGGTTCGTGCAGCTTCGCCTAACCGCTCGGCGAGAAGTGCCGCGACACGATCGAGGATGGCGGCTCGCTCGTAGGCGGGCAGCGGATCCTGCATCGCGTGCTCCGCCGCGTCGAGCGCACGGCCGGTCTCGGCGGCTCCTCCCTCGGCCACGCGTCCGACGAGACCTCCGTCGTAGGGTGACCGGACCTCGATCCACTCGCCGGTCTCGACCCATTCGCCTGCGATAAGCAGTTTGCGCTCGACGGCCGTCGTGGCCACGGAAAGAGTCTAGTGGGAGACTTCGGCGATGCAGGTGCCGGACGTCCATTATGGGCGGAGCGGCTACGTCGCGATCGCCTATCAGGTCGTAGGAGAGGGGCCCGTCGACATCGTCTTCGTCCGCGGCTTCGCGGGAGACCTGCTCTCGACGTGGGGCCAGCCGCTCTTCCTGCGGCACGTCCTCGACCTAGCCGGTTTCGCACGCGTGCTCATGCTCGACAAGCGGGGTACAGGGCTTTCCGACCGGACGACCGCCCTACCTACCCTCGAGACGCGCATGGACGATCTACGCGCAGTCATGGACGACGCGCGCTCCGAGCAGGCCGTGCTCTGGAGCGCGCATGAGGGAAGCCGACTGGCCGTTCTGTTCGCCGCGACCTATCCCGAGCGGACGACCGGGCTCGTGCTCTTCGATCCGGAGCCACGTGGGCTGCGCGCGGACGACTATCCGTAGGCGCCAACCGAGGCGGAGTGGCGGGAGCGACTGCGGCAGGTGAGAGAGGACTGGGGCAGACGGGAGTATCTCGAGAATTTCGCCGGAGAGCTTGCTCCGACGCGCGCCGACGATCCCGAGTTTCGTGACTGGTTCGTGACACACATGCGTCGGAGTCTCAGCCCGGGCGCGGCCGTGCCTTTCTCCGCATGACGGCGGAGGCCGACGTGAGCGACGTCCTGGACGCGGTCCGGGTGCCGACACTCATCCTTCATCGGCCGAGCATGATCGGCCCCGCCGGGTACGTGGCGAGGCGGATCCGGCACGCCACGGTGGTCGAGCTTCCCGGTCTGCGCGACAGCTACACGTGGGCCGACGATGCCGCTCACGAGCTGACGATTCGCGAAACCGAGCGGTTCGTTTCACGTCTTGCGGCGGCTCCTCAGCCGGATCGCATCCTCGCCACGATCCTCTTCACGGACATCGTCGGATCGACGCAGAGAGCCGCTGAGCTCGTGGCGCGACCTGCTTTCGCGGCACAACGCGCTCATCCGGGGGATTCTCGCGCGGCACCGCGGGGAGGAGCTCGACACGGCCGGCGACGGATTCTTCGCCTCATTCGACGGTCCCGGGCGCGCGATCGCGTGCGCCGCTGCTATCCGAGAGGAGATGCGAGCGCTCGGACTCGAGATACGGGCGGGTCTGCACACCGGCGAGTGCGAGCGCGTCGACGGGAAGCTCGGCGGCATCGCGGTTTCGATCGGCGCGCGAGTTGCCGCCGGAGCGGGCCTGGGAGAAATCCTCGTAACGGGAACGGTCAAGGACCTCGTCGTCGGAGGGGACGTGGAGTTCGCCGATCGGGGAGAGCACGAGCTGAGGGGCGTCCCGGGGACGTGGCGACTCTATGCTGTCGTCGATGCGTGACGCATACATCGTGGACGCCGTCCGTTCCCCGATCGGACGGCGCAACGGGTCGCTTTCCGCGATCCGTGCGGACGAGCTCGCGGCTCAGGTTCTGAACGGCCTGCTCGGTCGCTTCGACCTCGACGCCGCGGAGATCGAGGACGTCCAGATGGGCTGCGTCACCCAGGTGGGCGAGCAAGCGCTCAACGTCGGGCGCGGAGCGGTGCTCGTCGCCGGCTGGCCGGAGACCGTGTGCGCTTCCACGGTTGACCGCCAGTGCGGTTCGTCGATGCAGGCGGCGTTCAACGGAGCGTCGGCGATCCAGGCCGGTCATCTCGACGTCGTTGTCGCGGCCGGAGTCGAGCACATGACTCGCGTGCCGATGGGCTCGAACCTCGGCGACGCGGGATGGGGCGCGGTCAACGAGAAAATCGGCGAGCGCTGGCCCATAGTCCCGCAGGGCATCTCGGCCGAGGTGATCGCGGAAGAGTGGAACCTCAGCCGAGAGCAGCTCGATTCGTACTCGCTCGAGTCGCACCGGCGCGCGGTGAACGCGATCGACGAGGGCCGCTTCGAGAGGGAGATCGTCCCGGTCGAGGTCGGCGCGGGCGGAGCGGTCGTCCTCTTCGCGGTCGACGAGACGCCACGGCGCGATACGTCGCTCGAGAAGCTGGCCTCGCTCCAGCCGGCGTTCAAGCCCGATGGGGTCGTCACCGCCGGGAACTCGAGCTCGATCGTCGACGGGTCGGCAGCGATGCTGCTAGCGAGTGGCGAAGCGATCGAGCGGAGCGCTTTGGTGCCGCGCGCGCGATTCGTCTCCTTCGGGCTCTCGGGCGTGGACCCCTACCGGATGCTGCACGGCAACCCGGAGGCGTGCTCGCGGGCTCTGGGGAAAGCCGGACTCACCTGGGACGACATGGCAGTGATCGAGGTCAACGAGGCGTTTGCGTCCGTCGTTCTGCAGTTCCTCTCGGACACCGGCTTGCACGAGCGCTGGGAGGCCGGGGACGTCAATCCGAACGGCGGAGGGATCTCACT
>JACCWU010000252.1 GCA_013697465.1 Actinomycetota bacterium
CAGTTTCCGGTCAAACGTTATGAGAGGCCGCACTAGGAGGACGCCTTGCTTGTGGACGAAGAGGCGACCGGGCTCGTCGCGATGAGCATGCGCCCGTCGGGCGTGAAGGCGAGCGCAGTTGGGCTGCCGACCTGCGTTACGAGCGTGTCGCTGAAGCCGTTGGCGGCACTGGAATTGACGCGGCTGCCGAAAGGGAGCGCTCTGCTCGGCCCGCCGGTGCCGGTTGTGCCTCGGCGGCCGACCCAATCGCCGCGACCATGGCCGCGGCGATGAAATAGAGCAACGCAAGCCGCATCGGCGGTACACCGACTCCAAGACAGGCGGTGTGCCGTCTGCAACTAGCCTCGTGAGGGGGATTCGGTCATGGACCCGGCTTGCGCGCGCGGTAGACGACCTGGCCGGCGACATGCTGCCTGAGCCGCGACCTGCTGCCTTCGAGCAGACGCCCGAGCCGCTCGGTCGTCCTAGGAAAGAGCTCGTCGAGCGGTGACGGCACGACGAGAAACGCCGTGTACTCCATCCGCTCCTGCCGAAGGCCTGCGGCAGCAAAGCGCTCATGGAAGCGGTCCGGCCGAACCGGCGGCGACCCTCCCGGAAAAGTACGTGCAGGTCGCCGTACGACGCGCTTCGCCGCGCGTACGAATCGGTACCAGACGCGCGTCTGCCAGACGACGTAGTACGCGCCCGGATTCGGGTAGCTGACGACCGCAAGACCGCCCGGACGCAGGACGCGTGCGAGCTCGCTGAGCGCGCGCTCGAGCTCCGAGTACTCGAGCACGCCCGTTGCAACGACCGCGTCGAAAGATGCATCCGGAAACGGAAGCGACTCGATCTTGCCTTGCACAAGTCGAGCTGCGGAATCGGGTAGCCGGCTGCGTGCTGCGGCCACCATCTCTGCGGACGCGTCGATGCCGCTCACGACCCAGCCCCGCTGGGCCAGTTCGGCCAGGAGTCTTCCCGCGCCCATCCCGGCGTCGAGCGCCTCTCCGGGCCCGACACCGAGGAGTTCTAGCGCTCCTGCCATCCGAGATCGGAGTGCGTAGCCGCGCGGCGCGTCATATGTACGGTCGTAACGCTCTGCACGCTCGTCGAAGAAGGCGCCGGCTTCAGCCTCTGGTCGTGAAGAAGCACCACCAGCGAAGCTCATCGTGTCCGTGGCGTTGTTCCTCAAAGTCCGATCCGAGTCAAGTGGTCCCCTCTTCTATGCCCTGGTCAGACGAGAGCTGAGCTACCTCCGGAGTCGGGCTCGACCCCGGATCTCGGATGTGCTCGAGGGCATCCGCGACGATAGTCGCAAATGCTCGCGGCTGGTAGCCGAGCTCTAGCCGCGCCTTTTCGGAACTGTAGTACGGGTATGCGTAGTGGCGATGGAAGTGGAGTTGAGGACCAGAGCCACTGCCCCGTGCGAAGCGGGCGTTTGCGTACAGCACATTGAGATCGCGAACTATGTCCGGGACAGAGATCAGGATCCTGCGCTGCCCCGCTATCCGGCAGACAGTGCGGGCTATCTCGCGGAAGCTCAGGTTCTCGCCCGAGAGAATGTAGCGCTGCCCGGCTCGCCCTCTGTCGTCGACTCGGCGGATACCGTCGACGACATCGTCGACGTGGACGAGGCTTAGGCCACCGCCGGTGCATACGACCCACGGGCGACGAAGCACGCGGTCGATGACCTCTCTTCCGCGGTAGCCTCCTTGGTGCGGGCCGAGCATGAACCCGGGGTTGACTACCGTCGTCGCCAGGCCCGGCCCATTCGCCTCGAGGACCAATAGCTCCGCCTGATGCTTCGTCCGGTTGTAGCTGAGATCAAGGTGTTCGAGATTGAAACGAAAGTTTTCTTCGGCCGGCAGCCTGGGATCCCGAGAAATCCCGATTGCCGCAGTCGTGCTGACATGGATCAGCCGGGAGACGCCATTGCGCCGGCAAGCTTCCACGACATTCTCCGTGGCGTCGACATTCACTCGTTCTTGAAGCCTTCGTTCCTCGAGCGTGTCGGCGTGCATCATCGCGGCGGTATGAACGACCAGGCTCTGACCCTCGAAGGCATCGAAGTTGCGCGGCAGGTCGCACAGGTCGAGCTCGACGAATTCAAGACCGGCCGGAGGACGCTGACCGGCCGCCGCGGCCGCACGCCCCACCCGCCCGACCACTCGAACAACGCTTCCGCTGTCGAGATAACTCTGAGCGATACGCGAACCTAGGAAGCCGGCACCACCGGTGATGAGGACATTCGTGGTCTCTCGAGTGTTCATCGGTGCGTCGGATTCCTAGAGCAGGCGATGCTTCGACGCCCACTCGAGGTATTCCCGCAAGCCCCTTTGGAGCTCGACGACGGGAACGTCGGGGTAGCGTAGGCGGAAGCGCCGATCGTCGACAGCCGCGCTGAAGAGGTGACCCCGGCTGATCCCACCAAGGAGCGGATTCGGTCGCCCTCGAAGCCCGAGAATGGGGCCAGCCAACGCAGCCAGCGGGCCGGCTAGCCGGACCGGAAGAACGATCCGCCGTCGTTGTACGCCAAGCATCTCGGCTGCCAGCGCGTGCAAATCCTGAAGCCGAATCGGGCGTTCTCCGCCAAGATTGAACGTCGTGCCATGAGGAGCCGGCTGCGCCACGAGTGCCACGATCGCCTGTACGACGTCCTCTACGTGCGTCGGGTGGACGATGACGCCGCCGCTGATTTCAACCGCCCACTTCCGGTTGAGCAGCTTCCTGTATTCCAGAATCGCCAGATGATTGCCTGGCCCATAGATCCCCGCCGGTCTGAGGATGTTCAACGTCGCGTCACCTGAGTCCGTGTGTCGCAACGCTTCCTCCGCTTCCCACTTGGTGCGTTGGTAGGGCGTTACCGGTTCGGGGTCGTCGTCTTCGTGGAAGGGATCAGGGCTACGGGGAGGCCCATAGATCCCGGCGCTGCTCATGTGCAGAAAGAGCTTGCAGCGAGAAGCAACTGCGGCGGAATAGACGTTCCGAGTTCCCTCGACGTTGACGCGCCACATCTCTTTGGACTCCCGCGAATCTGGCTCGACCTTCGCGGCGAGGTGGATTACTACGTCCGCGCCACGCACCACGTCAGGCAGGTGCTCACGTTCTTCGACCAGGCCGTATGCGGTCTCCACACCGTCGGGCCACGCTGCCGACGATGGCTCGGCGTCAAATGCGCGGATTCGAGACGCCGGTAGGCTTCTTCTGAGACCGATGACGACGTGCTGGCCGACGAAGCCAGAAGCGCCGGTAACGAGGATCACAAGGTTTTTCGCTCTCTGCGCAGCCGCGCGCTCGTCGAAGAACGCGCCCGCTTCAGGCGCGTCGGCCGGCGAAGAAGCTCGCGAACTCATCGAGGACATAGTCGAGCATCGGCTCGGTCAGCCCGGGATAGACGCCGATCCAGAGCGCCCGCTCCATGATCGCGTCACTCGCAGGGAGGTCGCCAACCGTACGGAAGTCGACGTTCTCGTACGCCGGCTGCCTCGTGAGGTTCCCGCCGAAGAGGAGACGCGTCGAGATCTTCCTCTCCTCGAGATGACGGACGAGCTCGTCACGCGTGAACGGGGCGTCCTCGCGCACGGTGACGATGAAGCCGAACCAGCTCGGATCGCTCTCGGGCGTGGGCTCCGGCAGTACGAGGAACTCCTCGAACGGGGCGAGGCCGTCGCGGAGGATGCGCCAGTTGCGCTTGCGGGCCGCGACGAACGACGGGATCTTGGCAAGCTGGGCGAGACCGACTGCCGCCTGCATGTCCGTCACCTTCAGGTTGTAGCCCACGTGGGAGAAGATGTACTTGTGGTCATAACCGTGTGGCAGCGTCCCGAGCTGCCAGCCGAAGCGCTTGCCGCACGTCCCGTCCTCGCCCGGCTCACACCAGCAGTCTCGTCCCCAATCGCGGAAGGACTCGACGAGCACCTTTAGCTCCGGGCGGTCCGTGAGGACGCTGCCCCCTTCGCCCATCGTGATGTGGTGGGCGGGGTAGAAACTGAGTGTCGAGAGGTCGCCGAAGGTCCCGGTGAGCTGGTCCTTGTAGGTCGATCCCAGCCCGTCGCAGTTGTCCTCGACGAACCAGAGATCGTGGCGGCGCGCCAGCTCGACGACCGCATCGGCGCGGAACGGGTTGCCGAGTGTGTGAGCAATCATGATCGCCCGCGTCCGCGGCCCCACGGCGGCCGTCAGCTCCTCGATCGACGCGTTGTAGGTCGGCAGCTCGACGTCGACGAAGACCGGTACGAGGCCGTTGAGGACGATCGGATTCACCGTGGTCGGAAAGCCGGCGGCCACGGTGATCACCTCGTCGCCGGGCTGCAGACGGCGATCGCCGAGTCTCGGCGACGTCAGGGCCGTGAGGGCGAGGAGGTTCGCCGAGGAGCCCGAGTTGCAGAGGAGGGCATGCCGTAGCCCGAGGCTCCGGGCGAGCTCGCGTTCAAAGCGTTGTGCGTAGCGCCCCGTCGTCAGCCAGAAGTCGAGAGACGAGTCGACCAGATGCAGGAGCTCGTCGGCGTCGAACACGCGACCCGCGTACCGTACCGTCGTCTCGCCCGGCCGGAACTCTCCGTTTCCGAACTGGGCGGCGTGGTATTCCTCGACGAGCTCGAGGATCTGCTCGCGCAGCTCGTCGGCTCTGCTGCTCACACCGCGACGCTCCAGCGCAGATCCGAGTCGAGCTTCCCGGTTTCCAATGACGCTTGCAGCCGCTTCAGGCGCGTGTAGCGCGGGCTCTCGAACTCCTCGATCGTCATCCCATCGGCACGGTACGCGTCGGCGAGCTCACGGGCGCCGGCTGCAGCCGTCCAGGAGAGCGAGAGCGTCGGGAACACACGAGCCAGCTTGCCGAAGTCGACCCGGTAGCTCCGGCTGTCGGGGTCGCCGCTGCCGGCGTACTCGATCCGGCAGTCCCCGACGGCGGCGCGGGCGATCTCGGCTAGCTCGCGCACCTGGTAGTTCTCGTCGTCTCGTCCGACGTTGAAGGCCTCGCAGTGGACGACCTCGCGCGGCGCCTCCAGCAGGGCCACGGTCGCCGCGGCGATGTCCCGTACGTGAACGAGTGGGCGCCACGGCGTCCCGTCGCTCAGGATCAGGACCGCCCCAGTCGTCACTGCCCAGCCGACGAGGTTGTTGAGCACGAGGTCGATCCGAAGTCGTGGCGAGACCCCATAGGCGGTCGCGTTGCGCATCAGCACCGGCGAGAATCCCGTGTCCGCGAGGTGAACGAGCCCGTCCTCGGCCCTCGCTTTGGAGCCTGCGTATGCGGTCAGCGGCTTGAGCGGCGCGGCTTCGTCTATCGGACGGTCGCCGCCCGTGATCCCGTACATGCTGCAGGAGGACGCGAACAGGAACCGCGGGACTCCTGCGGCCTTGGCGGTCTCCGCCAACCGAACGGTGGCACGGAAGTTGACCTCCTCCGTGAGCTCGGGATCCAGCGCCCCGAGTGGGTCGTTCGAGAGCCCGGCGAGGTGGACGACGGCATCGAAGCCCTCGAGCTCACTCGGGCGGACATCTCTCACGTCCCGGCGTAGCGCGGCTATCGGCACCTCGTCGCGCCCGAAGTCGCACCCCTCGTAGAGGAACGTGTCAAGCCCCACGACA
>JACCWU010000268.1 GCA_013697465.1 Actinomycetota bacterium
CGCTGCCCGATCAGCTCCTCGGTCTTCGTCAGCGCGAGCTCGTCGAGGAAGGCGAGCGCCCTCGTCACGGACATCTGCGTGAACGCGTGGATCGACCTGCCCCCGATCGTCACGGCGAGCACCTCCGGCTTCAGCCTTGCACCACCGCACTCCGGGCAGGGCCGGAAGCTCATGTACTCCTCGATCCGCTCGCGCTGCTGCGGTGAGTCGGTCTCCTTGTATCGACGCTGAAGATTCGTGACGAGCCCCTCGAACGCCATCGTGTACTGGCGCTTCCGTCCCATCCGGTTGCGGTAGGTCACGAAGATCTTGTCGCCGTCCGTTCCGTAGAGAAAACGGTCCTGGTCGTCGCGGGAGAGGTCGCGCCACGGCGTGTCGAGCGAGATCTCGTAGCGCTCCGCGATCGCCTGGATGACGCTGTCGTAGAAGCTCTGGCTGCCGATCGTCCACGGGACGAGCGCGCCTTCGTTGATCGTGAGCGACGTGTCCGGGACGAGGAGATCCGGGTCGATCTCGAGCTGCGACCCGAGTCCGGTGCAGCGCGGGCATGCGCCGTGCGGCGAGTTGAAGGAGAAGACGCGCGGCTCGAGCTCGGGAAGCGAGACGCCGTGATCCGGGCAGGCGAGGTTCTCCGAGAACGTGAGCGACTCTCCGTCGACGACGTCGATGACGACGAGACCCACCGCCAGAGAGGTCGCCGTCTCGATCGACTGGGTCAGCCGCTGGCGCAGATCCGCCTTCATCGCGAGCCGGTCGACCACGACCTCGATCGTGTGCTTGTACTTCTTGTCGAGCTCGATCGGCTCCTCGAGCAGCCGCTGCTCGCCGTCGACCTTCACCCGCGTGAACCCGTCTCGGCGGAGCTCTTCGAGCACGTCCTTGTACTCGCCCTTGCGGTCGCGCACGACGGGCGCGTTGACCGTGAACCTCGTGCCCTCCGGAAGCCGAAGAACCTGCTCGACGATCTGGTCGAGCGACTGACCGGCGATCGGCCGCCCGCACACCGGGCAGTGCGGCCTGCCGATCCGCGCATAGAGGAGGCGCAGGTAGTCGTAGATCTCGGTCACCGTGCCGACCGTGGAGCGCGGGTTGCGCGAGGTCGTCTTCTGGTCGATCGAGATCGCCGGCGAGAGACCGTCGATCGAGTCCACGTCGGGCTTCTCCATCATCTGCAGGAACTGCCGCGCGTACGCGCTGAGCGACTCCACATACCGGCGCTGGCCCTCGGCGTAGATCGTGTCGAAGGCGAGCGACGACTTCCCGGAGCCCGACAGCCCGGTGATGGTCACGAGCGAGTGCCGCGGGATGCGAACCGTGACGTTCTTGAGGTTGTGCTCCCGCGCGCCGTGGACGACGAGCTCTTCCGCAGTCATAGGGGCGTTATTCTACCCGGTCGAACAGACGTTCGCCTCGACCCACTCCCCGCCCACGTGTTAGCGAGCGAGGCTTGCGGGCAACGCTTCGCCAGTCGCTCCGCCGATGCAGTGCGCGACGTCGCGCGGCTCCCTTGAGATCGCCCGGCAGTCCGCCTTGCGCGCCGCAACCGTCGTCCGGAACCGCCCCATGATCGTGCCGATCGCGCGAAAGCACGCGCCGCGAAGCTTGCGCGCAGTCGTTGCGCAGAGACCCGCAGCCTGTGCACCGCCCGCGAAGTTGGCCGTCATGTCCATGGCGGCGAACGTCACGCAGTCCTTCTCGCCTCCGTACCGGCGAGCGACGGTGCAGATCTCCGAGATCTCCCGGGCGTCTCGATGCGTCTGGCCCGACACGTCTCGGCCGAAGGATTGGAAGCACGCCGACTTCCAGCCCCTCTCGACTCCCGCACAGGTCGCCGCCGTCTCCTTCCAGTCCACGCCGACGACGCGCAGGATTCGCGACGTCACGAGCTGGTAGCAGGTGCGCTTGTCGTCCTCGGCGACCCAGTTGCACGGATACACGGGATCGTCGTCCGAGACCCACTTCGACTCGACGCCGTACGAGCTCGAGATGTTCTCCATAAACGTCCCGCCCTTGCACGACTCCTGGTCCCAGTCGTCGGACAACCGGTTGCAGACCTCGAGCGCCAAGGGGAGGTCGTAGCCGGTCGTGATCATGAGCCCGTGCCCGAGCCCGTGCAGGCACTGATATGCAAGCCAGCTCACGGACCGAACGCGGTCGTCGTCGCAGAGCCCGCGGGAAACCGCCGCGAGCTTCTCCGGCTCGTAACCCCGCACGCTGAGCAGCGCGCGCTCGAGGACGCCGTGGTAGTAGCCGGACCAGCAGCTCGCCGAGCCCTCGGAGAACGTCCGTGCGACGTTGTCGCGATACCTCGAGAGCGCGGCAGACCCGATCGCGTGGGCCACTCGGTGGCAGCGGGGATCGGAGCCGTCGCCGTACTGCTCGTCGAAGAGCGTCAAAGCCGCCTTGGGGCCTTCGTGGAAGGCGATGTTCCCGTACGCCTGCTCGAAGCACGACTGCTCGGAGCACGTCTCGAGCGCGGTGTCGTCGGGCTCGAAGCTCCCAGCCACCGGGTGTAGCGAGAGCGCCGCCTCGTCGTTTCCGGCCGTGTCTCCATTTAGCGCGGCAAAGCCGGCGGCGGCCACGACGGCAGCCCCCGACGCGAGGAGGCACAACCAGAGTGCGAGGCGACCGTTACGAGAGACCGGGCGCATTCAGGCTTAGTATCGGTTCTGTCGGCATCCAACCGTATCGCCAATCGTTGTCCGGGCTGTGAAGCCGTCGCCGGCTTCCGAATCTGGCAGAACCCGCCCGCAGGTGGCATGCTCGAGTCCTACGAGCAAGGAGGAGTGCAATGGCCGACGCCGGTCTCTTCATCGGCTGGGGTGAGGTCGTTCGAGGTCGTGAGACCGAGGCGATCGAGGTCTTCAACGAGACGCTCGCGTACTACGGCCGGCTTGCCGAAGACGGCACGATCGAGAGCTTCGAGCCCGTTTTCCTCGAGCCCCACGGCGGCGATCTCAACGGATTCATCCTCATCCGCGGGGACGCGGACAGCCTCGCCTCGTTGCGTGTGAGCGAGGAGTTCACCCAGTTCGCGACTCGAGCCACGTTGATCGTCGAGAACTTCGGCATCGTCGGGGCGGATCTCGCAGAGCGCCTCCAGCGCCAGATGGAGTACTACACCGAGCAGATCGGCGCCTTCGCGTAGGCGTCGGTATAAAGGCGGCGTGCGCTACCTCGCGTACGCCGCCTCGTTCGTCGTGCTCGCCGCTGCAGGCTGCGGCACCGATAGCGAAGCGACCTGGGGCGGCCCTCCGGATCCTGCGGCAGACGGCACCGTTGCCGTCGAGGCCTTCAACGCGTACGCCGCGGACGTGGACGACGCCTGGGAGGGATCCGCGGCGATGAGCGCGGCCGAGTTCCTCCGCCTCGACGAGCGCTCGGTCACGCGGACGACGATCGAAGCCGAAGCTTCCGGTGAGGGAAACGGGCCAGAGACCGTGGTCGTGACTCTCGACGGGCTCTTGGACGACTCCGTCCGAGCGGAGCGCTGGACCCTTCGGTTTCTGCCCGACGGCGACGACTACGAGTTGACCCATGCCGCATGGGCGCAGCGCTGCCAGCCCGACCGCGGGCATCAGGAATTCTCACCCGAGCTCTGCGTCTAGCCCACGCGAAGGGCGGGAATGCTTCCAGCATGACGGACGCGCGACGGGCCCGGCTGTACGCGACGGTGTGCGCGCTCGCGCTCGTCGCCTTCGCGGTGCTGGCAGCCGCGGTGCTCTTCTGGGGTGGCGCGGATCGACTCGACGTTCGCTTCGTGAACCGGGTGCACACGAGCGTTCCCGACGGACTCGTGGACGCGATGAAGGTGCTGACATACGCCGGAAGCGTCGTGGTTCTGGGACCGATCGCGATCGTCGCAGGCGCGGTCCTCGTCTGGCGCGGCCGCCCCGGCGCCGCGCTCTTCGTCGTGGCCGCGTTCGCCGGCAGCCAGCTACCCGGCCCGGGGCTCAAGGCCGTCTTCCGGCGCGCGCGGCCCGAGCTAGAGGACCCGTTTGCGCAGCTCGCAACGTATTCGTTCCCGAGCGGCCATGCATTCGGCGCCGCGGCGACGTACGGGGCGCTTGCGCTCGTCCTCGCCTCCGCGGCCGAGCGTACAAGCCGCCGAGTCCTCGTCCTCGGGGTGGCGGCTGCGCTGATCGCCCTCGTCGCTGCGAGTCGCGTGATTCTCGGGGTTCATTACATGTTCGACGTCGTCGGCGGGGTCGTCGCCGCTGTCGCCTGGGTCAGCGCACTGTTATTCGTCCTCCAGCGCGCGCACAGACGCGGCCTCCGCCTCGCGCTCTTTCGGAGGCACGAGCAGCCGCAGAGCGCCGGGCTCGATCCGTAGCTCGAGCGGCGACTCGAGGTGCGCGGGCTCACCGTCGACGGCCGCCCGTACCCGGCCCCCTCGAGTCTCGATCCGCACGTGAGCCGCCTTGCGCTCCGTCCAGCGCAGTCGACGCAAGCCGCGCGCCGCGTAGATCGAAAGCGTGCCCTCGTCGACGCGCTCCCGCGCGCCGATCGAGAAGAGATCGAGCTTGTATTCGTTATTCGCCACGAGAACGACACTCGCCCGCACCGGCTGCCCGTCGACGACGAAGCGCTCCATCCGGCGGTGGTCCTTCAGCGAGATCAGCAGTGCGCGCATCCTCGCGAACGCCTCGCGGCGCTGTCGTCGCCGCTCTCGACGATGGACAAGCCGCGCATAGTTGCCCAGCGAGACGTTGTTCAGGAACACCCTGTCGCCGACCCGTCCCACGTCGACGCGCCGCTCGACGCCGTCGCGGAAGGCCGCCAGCGCACCCAACGGATCGTCGCCGTCGAGTCCCACGTCGCCCGCGAAGTGGTTTCGCGTACCCCAGGGGATGCAGACGAACGGCAGGTCGCGCTCGAGCGCCGCCTGCGCGACCGCGCCCAGCGATCCGTCGCCGCCGGCCATGCCGAGCACGTCTGCGTCTTCCTCTCGCGCGAGCGCACCGAGATCGTCGTCCTCCGCGAGCACGTGGACTCGTACGTCGAAGGCCCTCGCCGCAGACTTCAGGTCTTCGACGGTCGGCTCGTCGTTGCCCGACTGCGGGTTGACGAAGAGGGTTCGCCGCACGTGCTCAGACCCTGCGGTAGCGCGCCTCGAAGAAGCAGAAGAGCGCGTAGCAGAGGAGCCCTGCAGCAACGATGCCGAGCAGCACCGGCCCATAGCTCGCCTGGACGATCTCCCGTAGCGCCCCGTCCAGACCGATCGCCTCCTTGGCGTCGTACTGGTAGGCGGCCTTCACGATGAAGAAGCCGATCACGGAAAAGACGACAAACCTCGCGAGCAAGCCGAGCGAGCTGAGGCGCGGGCCCCACTCACGCTCGAACGCGCTCATCTCACCGCTCTTCCACTTCTCCTCGAACTTCTGCGTGAACGCCCGGTACGCATTGAAGAATGCAGCTCCGATGAACGCGAGCCCGACGAGCGCGACCAGCCAGCGGCCCGCCGGGTAGTCGAGCACGCGTGCCGTGACCGAGCGCTCCTCGACCCCGGCGCCTCCACCGCCGCTCGTCCCGTCGAGAAGCTGGAGCGCCGCGACCGCCAGGGCGACGTAGATG
>JACCWU010000283.1 GCA_013697465.1 Actinomycetota bacterium
GAGCAGACGACGGTGGCGATGCCGAGCGCGAGCGAGCCGCCCGCCGCGCACGGGGACGCGACCGACCGCTGGGACGAGACCGACCACGGGCTCGAGACCGAGCACGCACGCGCGACCGAGCCGATGGTCACGGCGCAGGCCGCACCCGTGCCCCCTCCTCGGAGCCCCGCGACGTGGCGATGGATGGCGGCCGGAATCGCCATCGTCGCGGCCGCGGTCGCGTTCAGGCGATGTCCCGGAGTCTGCTGAATCTGGGGTGGCGGCGATTCGACTCTATGCGACCTGCTGATGGTCGTCGACGACGTTCTCGGACTGACGCGGCGTGATCGCCGCGATCAGCTTCTGCATCTGAGCATGTCCCTTGAGACGACGGAAGCCGCGTTCGGCTTCGAAGACACCGGCGGCGGTCCAGCGAAGGATCATCGAGCCGCCGCGCCAGCGCTTCACGCGCTTCGAGATCTGGCGGATGCGCTCGTTGAGGTTCTCGATCGGGTTGGTCGTCGAGAAGGATCGCTCCAGCGTTCGCGGAAGGCCAAGCGCCATCACGGTGAGGGTCTCGTCGAGCCCCTCGCGGATCGATCCCGCCGCGCTCGGGTGCGCGGTCTCGAGCGTGCGCGCGAGGTTGTTGAGCAGGCGCTTTGCCGTCTCGACCTTCGTGCTCTTGTAGGCCTCGCGCATCGCTGCGCGCGCCGCGGCCTGCTTCTTCTTCGGCAGGTGCGACTCGACGTTCCTGATCTTGTGCACCTGGCATCGCTGCACGAGCGCGCGCTTGCCGAACACGTCGCGGATCGCGGCGCGCAGCGCGCCGCTGCCGTCGATCACGAACAGCCTCGTCGTCTCGGCGTCGAGCCCGCGCATGACGAGATCGTTCAGCATCGCGCGACACGCCGGGCCGTTCTCGGTCGCACCCTCCCAGATCCCCAGCACGTGCTTCTTCCCCGCGGCGTCCACGCCGAGCGCTGCGATCACCACGTGCTCCGCGAAGTGCAGCCCGTCGAGGAAGACCGCGCGGATCCCGAGCTCGCCGAGCGGACGAGCGAGCCACTCCTGGAGCTTCTGCTCGGTCACCTCCACGAAGCGCCGACTCACCGAGCTCTTGCTCGTGCCGCTCTCTTCGAGCTGCTCGGGCACCGGCTCGAGGGAGCGCGCGTACTTCCGTGTCGCGACACCGACCGTCATCTGCTCGAGCACACGATCAGTCATCGGATCGGCAGCGCGGAGTTCCTCCCACGTCCCGAGAGGAACGCGGTGGCCGTTTCGGTCGACCACCCGCGGTCGGCTCACTCGGACCTTGCGACCGCCCATCACGAGCTGGCCCGGCACGCTGCCACCTCGTGTCGCGCTCCGCTCGGCGTCGTGGACGTAGAGCGGTCCGCAGAGCTCCGTGCGTTCCTGCTCGAACATCACGGCGATCGCCTGGATGCCGAGCGACATCACCAGATCGCGCACGTCCCCTCTGATCATCGCGGCCATCGGCAGCATCAGCTGCGCGAGGATCGTCTTCCCTTGGCTGTTCTCGTCCCTCTGTGCACTCTTCGTCATGGCGGCTCCTTCTGGGTAAAGCACCCCGATGTTCTTCGGGGCTGGGTGGAGCCGCCACCCTCAACTTTCAGCAGTGCTCGGGACTACGCCCGCGTTCACGGCAGGCTGGCTGGCGCGCGCCGTGGACCTGCCTTAGCCGACTGCGTCCGCCGGGGCTTGCCCCCTCCCGGACCTGCACTATGTTCAGCTCGTTCGCGGCACCACGGGGGTGTCACGGTTTCGACGGGGGTTTTGAAACGTTGGTTGCGTGCCGCCGGAGTCGAAGACGGCGTCAAAAACATTCGGCAATCTGTAAGTGCGAACGATAGCACCTACGCTCTCGCGGCCTGAACAGCTGATCTGAGAGCCGTCGAAGCGGAGAGCCTGTCAGAGCTCCCGTGGAGGCGTAACTGATCTGACTAGCTGCCCTCATCGCGACCCGGAGGAGCGGCGAAGACAAAGGGTCGATAGCGGGACGGAAAGCC
>JACCWU010000287.1 GCA_013697465.1 Actinomycetota bacterium
TGCTAGCTTCATCTTCAAGAGTGCCTCCCTGTCGCTCGCGGGATGTCTTGTCAACACCCATGGTGAGCGGCAGGGAGGACGTCTCTTGGGGCGCTACCCGCGCGTTATCGCAGGATCCGGGTAGCTAAGGTGTCCCGCCGTGACAAAGCGCCTCGTCATCGTGGAGTCGCCCGCGAAGGCGCGAACAATCGCGGGTTATCTTGGCTCCGAGTACGTGGTCGAGTCGAGCATCGGCCACGTGCGCGATCTTCCGGACCGCGCCTCGGAGATTCCCAAGGAGGAGCGCAAGCGCTACGGCGCGCTCGGCGTCGATGTCGAGCACGCCTTCGAGCCGTACTACGTCGTCGACCCGAAGAAGAAGAAGATCGTGAGCGAGCTGAAGAAGCACCTCGCCGGTGCCGACGAGCTGTTGCTCGCGACGGACGAGGACCGCGAGGGCGAGGCGATCGCGTGGCATCTCGTCCAGGTGCTGAAGCCGAAAGTGCCGGTGCGCCGCATGGTCTTCCACGAGATCACACGCGATGCGATCGAGAAGGCGCTGGCCGACACACGCGGGATCGACGAACACCTGGTGGACGCGCAGGAGACGAGGCGCATCCTCGACCGGCTCTACGGCTACGAGGTATCGCCGGTCCTCTGGAAGAAGGTAACGCGCGGTCTCTCCGCGGGACGCGTGCAGTCCGTGGCGACACGACTGGTCGTGCAACGAGAGCGCGAACGCGTCGCCTTCGTCTCGTCCGAGTACTGGGACATCGTCGCGACTCTCGACCCCGGGTCGTTCGACGCGCGGCTCGTCGGTCTGGATGGAAGACGCGTCGCCCAGGGCCGTGACTTCGCACCCGACGGGACTCTTCGCGACGAGACGCTCGTCACGCTCGACGAACAGGCTGCCCGCGGGCTCGCCGAGCGGCTCGAGGTTGCGCCGTTCGTGGTGCGGTCCTCGGACGAGAAGCCGTACCGACGGCGGCCGTCGGCGCCCTTCATGACGTCGACGCTGCAACAGGAGGCAAGTCGCAAGCTCCGTTTCTCGGCACAGACGACGATGCGTCTGGCGCAGCGGCTGTACGAGGCCGGGCACATCACTTACATGCGAACGGACTCGACGACGCTCGCCGGATCCGCGCTCGAGGCCGCTCGCTCGCAGGCGCGTGAGCTCTTCGGCGACGACCACGTACCCGCGAAGCCGCGGCTGTACGAGCGCAAGGTCAAGAACGCACAGGAGGCCCACGAGGCCATTCGGCCTGCGGGCGAACGCTTCAAGACGCCCGAGGAGCTCAAGCCGGAGGTCTCACGCGACGAGCTTGCGCTCTACGAGCTGATCTGGAGGCGCACCCTCGCCTCCCAGATGGAGGACGCCGTCGGCCGCACGCTGAGCCTCCGCATCGGCGCAACCACGGATCGCGAGGACGCGGAGTTCGGAGCTTCCGGCACGGTACTCACGTTCAGGGGATTCCTGGCCGCGTACGAGGAAGGTCGCGACGAGCCGTCGGAGGACGAAGACGAACGCCGCCTGCCGGCGGTCACTCCAGGCGATCCCCTGACTGCCCTCGGGCTCGAGCCCGAGGGTCATGCGACGACGCCGCCGCCGCGGTACACCGAGCCGACCCTCGTCCGCGCGCTCGAGGAGCGGGGAATCGGACGACCGTCGACCTACGCCGCAATCCTCTCGACGATCGTCGACCGCGGCTACGTCTTCAAGAAGGGATCCGCTCTCGTGCCGACCTTCGTCGCCTTCGCCGTCGTCAACCTGCTCGAGCGTCATTTCGAGCAGCTCGTCGACTTCGACTTCACGGCACGCATGGAGGACGACCTCGACGAGATCGCGGCCGGCCGAGAGAACCGGGTGGCCTGGCTGCAGCGCTTCTACTTCGGGGAAGGCGGCGATCCGGGCCTCCACCACCTCGTCACCGACCATCTCGACGAGATCGACGCGCGCGCCGTCAACTCGATTGCCATCCCTGGCACGGACGCGGTCGTGCGGGTCGGGCGGTACGGCCCCTACCTCGAGCGAGGCGAAGAGCGGGCGAGCCTTGCGCCTGATGTCGCGCCGGACGAGCTGACCGCCGCCAAGGCGGAGGAGCTGCTCGCTCAGCCCGACGGTCGCTCTCTCGGCGCACATCCGGAAACCGGACACGAGATTGCCGTGCGCTCCGGCCGCTACGGCCCGTATCTCACGGAGGTGCTGCCCGAGGACGGCGACGGAAAGCCGCGAACGGCGTCACTCTTCCGCTCGATGTCCCCCGAGACCGTTTCGCTCGACGACGCCGTGCAGCTGCTCTCACTTCCCCGCGTGATCGGCGAGGTCGAGGGCGAAGAAGTCACCGCGCAAAACGGGCGGTACGGGCCGTACGTGAAGAAGGGATCGGAGTCGAGGTCGCTCGAGAGCGAGGACGAGCTCTTCACGATCAACCTCGACGACGCACTCGCACTTCTCGCGCAACCGGCTCGCCGCAGGGGGCAGCGGAGCGGTGCCCGAGCGCCGCTTCGCGAGCTGGGAGACGATCCTGGCAGCGGGCGCAAGATCATCCTGAAAGAAGGTCGCTTCGGCCCCTACGTAACCGACGGCGAGACGAACGCGAGCCTCCGGCGCGGCGACACGGTGGAAGGTCTCACACCCGAGCGTGCAACGGAGCTTTTGAGCGAAAAGCGCGCAAAGAGCGGGTAAGCAAGCGGTTAACGACGGTTCAACTCGTCCGGCGGGTGCGGGATGATCTAACTTGCCAAGGGCGTCCACGTCCTAGGTGAGTAGTTGGCCAGCGAGTCTTCGCTGGCGTGTGCCGTGAACCGCAAAGACCTCGGGAGCGGAATAAACCGAAAGAGTGCAGACGTTACGAGTTTGTGACGCCTGCGGCAGCGGTCCCCCCTGGAAAGAAAAGGGATCGCGCCGTACACTCCGTAAGTTTGTTACTCCTCGGATCGAGGAAAGGGAAAGGATAGAGGACGAATCTTGACTCAGAACCAGCTAATTGAACTGCTCGAGTCCGAGCATCTGAAGGGCCTCATCGAGCGCGCCGAGGAGCATGGCGGCCATCTCGAGGCGGCCGAGCTCGAAACCTTCGTGACCGAGCACGACCTGAGCGAGGACGAAGCCGAGCTCCTTCAGCGCGAGCTAGAAGCGCATCAGATCGAGATCGTCCAGCCCGACGACTCCGAGAAGGAGGCGGCGGAGCAGGCCAAGTATGCAGCCGAGATCGTCTCGGGTGCCGCGGACAGCCTGCAGCTCTTCCTCGCCGACGTCGGACGGCACAAGCTGCTCACCGCCTCGGAGGAGGTCACGCTCGCAAAGCGCATCGAGCGCGGTGACACCATCGCGAAGCGCAAGATGATCGAGTCGAATCTTCGGCTCGTCGTTTCCATCGCGAAGGGCTACCGAGGGCTCGGCGTCCCGTTCCTCGATCTCATCCAGGAGGGAACCCTTGGGCTCAACCGCGCGGTCGAGAAGTTCGACTGGCGTCGCGGCTTCAAGTTCTCGACCTACGCAACTTGGTGGATTCGCCAGTCCGTCCAGCGTGCCGTGGCCAATCACGCCCGAACCATCCGCGTGCCGGTACATGTGGTCGAGCGCCAGCAGAAGCTCTCGCGTGCCGCGCGCCGGCTCGAGGTCGAGCTCGGTCGCGAGGCGACGAAGCAGGAGCTCGCCGAGGCGACGGGTCTGCCGCTCCAGCACGTCGACGAGGCACTGGGGGCCGCCCACGCGTCGGTCTCGCTAAACCAGACAGTCGGTGCGGACGACGAAGGCGAGCTCGGTGACCTCTTCGCCGATCGCGAGGCGGCCGATCCGTTCGACGAGGCCGAGGAGTCGCTCCGCCGGCAGAGCATCCGGCGGGCGCTCGACGCACTTCCGGAGCGTGAGCGGAGGATTCTCGAGCTTCGCTTCGGATTCGAGGGCGAGCCTTGGACGCTGGAGGCGATCGGCCACGAACTCGACCTCACACGTGAGCGGGTACGCCAGCTCGAGGGTCAGGCGCTGAAGCGCCTCGAGGCCATTCGGGATCTGGCGGGCCTCGCGGCCTGATCTCGGAGCTTGACACCACCGGGGTCAGTCGGACTCAGTTCGCCAACGCGCTCTCGACCATTGAAGGCCCGCTCCGGTGGGCCTTCAGTGTTGGAGACAGCCAACTTTCCCGTCGCTTGGCGGTCATAATGCTCAGCCTCACTCCTACAGCGGACCAACCCAGAAAGGGAGAACTATGCGCAAGGGAACCAAGATCGGGCTCGTGCTGATGGCGCTGTCGCTGACAGCTGCCACGGCCGCCTTTCCGGCGTCCAGTCGGACACAGGCAAAGAACACCTTTATCGTCGGAGCGGAAGGTGATCCGATCCTGCTCGACGGGTCACACGTCGCCGACGGCACATCGCTTCGCGTCATCACCCAGATTTTTGAAGGGCTTGTTCGCAACAAGCCCGGAGCGCTCGCCATCAAACCGGCGCTCGCAACCCGCTGGAAGGCGTCGAAGAACGGCCTCGCCTGGACCTTCACCCTGCGTCAGGGCGTGAAGTTCACGGACGGAACGCCGTTCAACTCCGCCGCCGTGTGCGCGAACTTCACCCGCTGGTGGTATCGGCGCGCCGACCTCCAGGGCGATGACATCAGCTACTACTGGAACACGGTCTTCGGCGGTTACGCGAGGCCGGCCCCGGGGTCAAACGGGCCGGACAAGGCTCTCTACCGCGGCTGCAAGACCGCTGGACCGAACGCGGTGCGGATCCTGCTCACCCGCCGCTCGTCGTCATTCCTCGGAGCGCTCGCGCTCGCGAACTTCGCCATCGCCAGCCCAACCGCCCTGAAGAAGTACAAGGCAGACGAGGGAACGGTCGGCGCCGACGGGGGGTTCCGGCCCACGGGCACCTTCGCGACGCAGAACCCGATCGGGACCGGGCCGTACAAGCTCCAGTCCTGGAGGATCGGCGACAAGCTTGTGCTCGTGCGGAACGAAGGCTACTGGGGCCCGAAGGCGAAGACGAAGACGGTTATCGTCCGTCCGATCTCCGACACCAACGCACGCGTGCAGGCGCTCCAGACGGGAGAGGTCGACTTCGCCAACAACCTCACCCCGCAGGACGCGGCGGTGGTCAAGGCCAACTCGAGCCTGAAGGTGCAGTACCGCCCCGCGTTCAACGTCGGCTACGTAGGCATCAATCAGAAGCTCGGGCCGCTAAGCAAGCCGAAGGTGCGCCAGGCGATCGCATACGGCCTCGACCGGAAGTCGGTTGTCGGCGCCTTCTACGGCGGTCAAGGCCAGCTGGCCGATCAGTTCCTGCCGGAGCTCGTGGAGGGCTTCGCCAAGAAGGGCGTGCCGCAGTACACCTACAACCCCGGCAAGGCAAAGCAGCTGCTGCAGGAGGCGGGCGAGAAGTTGCCGGTAGAGCTCGAGTTCTGGTACCCGACCGACCGACCGCGCGGTTACATGCCGGACCCGCCGCGTAACTTCCAGGCCTTCGCGGCGAGCCTCGAGAAGTCCGGGTTCAAGATCACGCCTCGCCCCGGGCAGTGGCGAGGTGGCTACGTCTCGGGTCTCCAGAGTGGGAAGGCCGCGCTCTACCTGTTCGGGTGGACGGGCGACTTCGGCGACCCGGCCAACTTCCTCAACGTCCACTTCGGTGTGCAGACGGATCTGTTCGGCTTCAACGACCCGAAGCTGTTCAACCTGCTGACGCGGGCGGATCAGGAGACCGATAACGCCAAGCGCGTCAAGCTCTATCAGCAGGCCAGCATCTACGTGATGCAGACGCTGCCGATGGTGCCGTACGTGCACACGACGGTTGCCGTCGGTCTCAGAAAGAACGTCAAGGGCTACGTGATGAGCCCGGTCGAACTGGAGAAGTTTGATTCGGTAGTCGTCGGCTAACGAGCGAGAAGGTCCGGCGGACGGCAAAGCATGCTTCGCTTCGTCGTCCGCCGGCTCGTTCTACTCATCCCGATCCTGCTCGGGCTCTCGCTTCTTATCTTCGTCTGGGTCAGAGCACTACCGGGCACACCGGCCGACGCACTCCTGGGTGAGCGCGCCACGCCGCAGGCGGTCGCCGAATTCAGAGTCCGCTATGGACTCGACCGCCCGATCTACGTTCAGTACTGGGCCTATCTCAAGACGACACTGTCGGGCGAGCTCGGCACGAGCGTCGCGTCGCACCGCCCGGTTACCACCGAGATCAGAGATCGGTTCCCGGCCACGGTCGAGCTTGCATTCGCGGCGATGATCTTCGCGCTGGCTTTCGGGCTCCCGCTTGGGTTCGTCGCTGCGAAGCGATACCGATCAGCGGTTGACCACGGGAGCCTGTTCTTATCACTGATTGGGATCTCGATCCCGGTGTTCTTCCTGGCAATCATGCTCAAGTACCTCTTCGGAGTCAGATTGGCGTGGTTGCCGACGGTCGGCCGTCAGGATGTGCTCGTCGATGCCGAGCATCCAACGGGCTTCTACGTCCTCGACGGAATCGTGACGAGAAATTGGAACGCTGCGTGGGACGCGACACAACACTTGATCTTGCCCGCCATCGCGCTCGGATCGATCCCGCTCGCGATCATCTCGCGAGTCACGCGCGCGTCTGTCCTCGACGTCCAGAACGAGGACTACGTGCGAACCGCTCACGCCAAGGGCGTGCCTCCGCAGCAAGTCGACCGCCGGCACGTATTCCGCAATGCGCTCCTCCCGGTGACGACGATCATCGGTCTCTCGTTCGGGATCCTGCTGAGCGGCGCAGTTCTCACCGAGACGGTGTTCGCCATTCCCGGGCTGGGATCGTGGCTGAAGGAGGCGATCTTCAACCACGACTACCCGGTTCTTCAAAGCGGAATCATGTTCCTGGCGCTCGTGTTCGTGATCGTCAACCTGATCGTCGACGTCACATACGGATTCATCGACCCGCGGGTCAGGGTCAGCTGATGTCGGTCGCCCAGATCGAGGAGCTCGCACTCGAGCGCCAGCAACCCACGGGTGGGCTGTGGCGCGAGGCGTTTCGACGTTTCCGACGCAATCCTGCAGGAATCGTTGGAGTCGCATTCGTCGGCGCCTTCGTCCTTGTCGCCATCTTCGCGCCTCTTATCGCGCCGCATTCGCCGACCGAGCAGAACCTGCTCTTGATCGCCGACGGCTGCTGCCCCGGCCCATCGCGGGAGCACTTGCTCGGAGTCGACGAGCTCGGGCGTGACGAGCTCTCGCGTGTAATCTACGGCGCCCGGTACTCGCTCGTGGTCGGCGTGTTATCGGTGGCCGTGGGGCTGTCGATCGGAATGCTGCTCGGCTCGATCGCTGGCTACCTCGGCGGCTGGGCCGATTCCGTCGTGATGCGGGCAATGGACATCCTGCTCGCCATCCCGAGCCTGCTGCTCGCCATCGGAATCGTCGCGATGCTCGGGGCCGGTCTCGTACCCGTCATGATCGCCGTCGGCGTCGCCACGGTCCCGATCTTTGCGCGACTTCTTCGCGGAACCATCCTCGGACAGCGCGAGGCCGATTACGTGCTCGCGGCGCGGTCGATCGGCGTTCGGAAGCGCGTGATCCTGACGAGCCACATCCTCCCGAACTCCATCTCGCCGGTGATCGTGGCCGGAACTCTCGCCATGGCGACGGCCATCATTGACGTCGCCGGGCTCGGCTTCCTGGGTCTCGGACCCCAGGATCCGGCGACGCCGGAGTGGGGAACAATGCTCACGACAGCCGACCGGTATATATCGACCGCGCCTTTTCTGGCGTTCTTTCCTGGACTCGCGATCGTGATCATCGTGCTCGGCTTCAACCTGATCGGCGATGCGATGCGCGAAGCCCTCGACCCGAAGCTGCGACGGTATGACTGAGGACGCTCTTCTGTCCGTCGACGATCTTCGCGTCGAGTTCGGCACGGACCGCGGGGCGGTCTACGCCGTCAACGGCATCTCGTTCCAGATCCGCCACGGCGAAACGCTTGGGATCGTCGGCGAGTCCGGGTGCGGGAAGAGCGTCACGTCACTCGCCCTACTCGGCCTCCTCGCCAGAGCGGGACGTGTCGTCTCCGGTCAGGCGATATTCGACGGACGCGACCTTCTCGCCATGTCTCAACGCGACCTCCGGCACATCCGCGGCAAGGAGATCGCCATGATTTTCCAGGATCCGATGACGAGCCTGAATCCCGTCCACACCGTGGGGGGACAGGTACGCGAAGCACTGACGACCCACTTCGACATGACGGCCAAGGAGGCAGATGCTCGAGTAATCGAGCTCCTGGACCAAGTCGGGATCCCCAGTGCGAGGTCGCGCGCCGCCGACTACCCGCATCAGTTCTCAGGTGGCATGCGGCAGCGCGTGATGATCGCCATGGCGCTCGCGTGCGAGCCGAAGCTTCTCATCGCCGACGAGCCCACTACTGCGCTCGACGTGACGATCCAAGCGCAAATCCTCGATCTGCTCCGGGCGCTCGTGGTCGAGCGCGGCACGGCGCTCATCTTGATCACTCACGATCTGGGAGTCGTCGCGGGGATGTGCGAGCGGGTGAATGTCATGTACTCCGGGACCCTGGTCGAGATCGGCACGGCGGATCAGATCTTCGCCCAGCCGCGCCATCCTTACACGCTCGGTCTTCTCCAGAGCGTGCCGCGGCTGGACGTAGGGAGGCAGCTGGCGCTGCAGCCCATCGCCGGACAGCCGCGAAACATGTTGAGTCCGCTCACAGCCTGTCCCTTCGCCCCCCGCTGCCGAAACCGAGTCGACATCTGTACGGAACAGCTGCCTCGTCTCGAATCCCGCGGTCACGGCCAGCAAGCTGCATGCTTCAACCCGGTAGAGGTGGACGAGTGGAAGCGAAGCCGAATGGCCGAGCGCACGGCGTGACGAACGGAGTAAACGGCCGTACGCTCGTCGAGCTCGACGACGTCCGTGTGTGGTTCCCGATAAAGAGCGGCCTCGTGCTTGACCGGCACGTGGGGGACGTAAAGGCGGTCGACGGCGTCACGTTGAACATCGAGCGCAGTGAAACGCTGGGGCTTGTCGGCGAGTCGGGTTGCGGCAAGTCGACTCTAGGGCGGGTGATCCTCCGCCTGTACGAGCCCACATCTGGGCGGATCGTGTTCGACGGACGCGATATCACAACCGCATCGCATGGAGAGATGAGGCTGGTCCGGCGGCGGATGCAGATGGTCTTTCAAGATCCGTATGCATCGCTCAATCCCCGACACTCCGTGGGACGAATCATCGGTGAGCCGCTCCGCGTGCACGGCGTGCCGTCCGGGACGGACGCCAGAATACGAGTTCGCCAGCTTCTCGAAGTGGTCGGTCTCCCGGCCGACGCAGCTTCCCGTTACCCGCATGAGTTCTCAGGCGGCCAACGGCAGCGAATCGGTCTCGCCCGGGCTCTCGCTCTGAATCCCGAGCTCATCGTCTGCGACGAGCCCGTCTCGGCACTCGACGTCTCGATACAGGCGCAGATCATAAATCTCATGGAGGACCTCCAGCGAGAACTGGGACTTACTTATCTCTTCATCGCCCACGACCTTGCTGTGGTGCGGCACATATCTACGCGAATCGCCGTGATGTACCTCGGCAAGATCGTGGAGGTCGCTTCGGCCGACAGTCTCTACGACAACCCCCTCCATCCCTACACCATCACGCTGCTCTCCTCGATCCCGATTCCGGATCCCAAGGTCGAGAGGCGCCGCCAGGCCATTCGGGTCGAGGGCGATCTCCCGAGCCCCGCGAATCCACCCGTCGCGTGTCGCTTCCACACCCGCTGTCCCTTCGTCCAGCCGACGAGATGCGCCGACGACGAACCCCTGCTGCGGACGCTCGACGGGCATCTCGTGGCCTGCCACTACGCGGAAGACATCAAGGCCGGACGGATCTCGCCTAAGGCGAGCGCCGAAGCCGCGCCCGGCAGATAGCGGCCACTCCCCCATTCGAGCTAAAGGCGCCTCCCTTCTCTAAAGGGGCACAGTCAGCCCGCCGATACCCCAGGCGTGGACGCTGCTGAGCGCAAGGAGATCCTCGACCGCTACCGCGACCACAGCCGCCGCTTCGAAGCGGCGGCTGCGCGCCGCAGCACGCGCCGCCACGGATCGGTCATCCCGTTTGCTCCACAAATCGCGCGAGAGGTTGGTCAAGATCCAACCGCTCGCGAGATCGAGGTTCTGCAGCTAGTCGCGGACGGTCTCGTAAACCGCGAGATCGGCGAGCATCTCTTCCTCTCGGAAGAGACCGTCAAGTCGCACGTCCGGCACCTGCTCGCGAAGCTTCAAGCGCGCAGCAGAGCCCACGCCGTAGCCGTGGGCTTCCGGCGTGGGCTCATCGCGTAGTCACGACCGCCAGCACCCCTGATCCTCCGCCGGGCTGTTCCTCTCTGGGGCCTACCCCCAAAAGAGGGATGCCCACCCTTCACAGAGAACCCAGGATGAGACGGTCTCTACCAGATCTTGAGGCCTCTGGCCATATGCAATGACTCCTCGATTGGGAACTGACGGCAGCAGAATCGTATACCCCATTCGAGGGATAGCACAAGGCGCGCGCCGACTCGGAACCCACCCACAACGACGCACTTTGGCGTACGTCTCGTCGCTCGTGACAGCCGCTGTCGTCACGGGTGTCGCGTTGGTAGTCGCGAACTACTCGTTCGGAGAGCCCGTCACGATTCTCGCGCTCGCGCTCGCCGCTCTGGCCGCAGAACGGATGAGCGTTGGATTCACCATGGCGCAGAGCGGTCTCACGAAGACCGCTGAGCAATCGATCTCACTGGTTCCTACCCTGTTTGCCGGTGTTCTGTTTGGACCGCTCGCTGCCGCTTTTGTAGGCGCGGCTTCGATGCTGGGCGATCCCGAACTAATCGCGAGACGAGACAGTCAGCGGGCTCCGCGCCTCAAGTGGGCGACCTATACAAGCACGCGTTTCATCAGCGGGGCAGCGATGGGCCTGGCTGCAGAGGTGACGCTCTCGCTCGTTCCCTCTCAGTTCGGCGAACTCATCGCAGCAACGCTAGTCGGCGCACTTGTCGGCGAGTCCTGCGACGTGCTCTTCGCTTCCCTTACAGCAAGCATTCGGGGGCGGCCCATCCGCGACGCCGTGCGCACCGTTGCGCCAGTGGTGCTCATCTCGGCCCCTATCTATGCGCCTATCGTGGCGTTGCTGGCCTATATGTACGTCCGAGTGTCACCGTGGACGCTTGTACTCTTCCTTGTTCCGGCCATGGCCGCACAGCGTCTCTATGGCCTCTATCAAGAGCAGCGTCGCCTGGCCGCCGACCTCTCGACGGTAAACGAAACGCTTGAGCGCGCAAACCTGCAGTTTGCTGCCGCGCTCATCGCAACTCTTGATGCCAGAGACCAATACACCGCTGGTCATTCAGCTGCTGTTGCCATCTACTCACGAGACATCGCTGACCGGATGGGCTTGCCCAACGAGATCCGAGACCTGGCGTACCTCTGCGGGCTCGTTCACGACATCGGCAAGATCGGGCTCCCCCCGGGCTTGCTCGAGAAGCCCGGCGCGCTGACGCTCGAGGAGCGTCGCCAGATGCAGGAGCACTCGGCGATCGGAGAGCGGATCCTCTCCCATGTCGACGAGTACTCGGAGATCGCCACGATCGTTCGCCACCACCACGAGCGAATCGACGGACAGGGGTACCCAGACGGTCTCGGGGACGAGGACATCCCACTTGTCTCCCGGATCATCGCCGTCGCGGATGCCTACAATGCGATGACGTCAGATCGGCCCTACCGTGACGCTATGCCCAGCCGTGTGGCGAGACTGCGACTCGCGCAGGCTGTTGAAAGCCAGTTCGACACCGCCGCGGTCGCCGCATTCGAGGCGATCCTCGCGGGTGCCGAAGAGGACTACCGCGTCGCGCAGCGCGCTGATTTCAGAGCGTTTTCGCAAAGCAGTTACGAGTCACCATCAGTGTCCGAGTCTCGCGTCGCTAACGTCGCCTGATCCGAACGCTCTAGTGCTGCCCGCACAGCCAAGGCAGTCCGTGATCGAACGCCGAGCTTGTCGTAGATGTGATGTGCATGCACCTTGACGGTTGAGTCGCTCAGAACGAGGATCTCTGCGATTTGGCGGTTCGAAAGGCCCGCGCAAAGCAAGCCGTAGACCTCTCTTTCCCGCGCGGTGAGCTGATCGATGAGATCGCCCGAACCTACCGACTGCTTCACCCCTGTGGCCAGGTC
>JACCWU010000314.1 GCA_013697465.1 Actinomycetota bacterium
GAACGCGTCGTAGGCGTCGTCGCCCGGCGCGGTAGCGATCAGGCCGAGTCTTTCGAAGAGTGACCGCAGCCGCCTCAATACACGCCGATTCTGGTCCATTCAGGCAGGCGCGGCAAGACCCCCGACAGCTCAGCCGCACTGGGTCCAGCCTCCCCTATCACGGCCGCCTGCCGGGACCGTCAGGCGAGACACAGCACGAGCGGTGATCAACACGGAGAATGAGCCCATGCCCGCCCCTCCGCAACTCGACGGCGTCGCCTTCCGGTCGTTTCGGGGCGCATCCGACTACCCGGACTTCGCCCGCATCATCACGGCCGCTGCCAAAGGCGAAGCGAACGACCGCGTCGAGACCGCCGAAGGGATCGCGTCCGGGTACGACAACCTGGAGCGCTGCGACCCGAAGTTCGACCTCCTCGTCGCGGAGATCGACGGGCGGCCGATCGGCTACGGCCGCGTCTGGTGGGATCAGGAGCCCGAAGGCCCACGGGTCTACGGGCAGGTGTGCTTCGTCGACCCGGCATTCGGGGGTCGCGGCATAGGCTCGGCACTCTTCGCCTGGAACGAGGGCCACCTCCGCGAGATCGCGGCAGGGCACGATGCACCCGACAAGCTGTTCCAGGTCTTCATCAACGATCGCAACATTGGCGGGACGGCGCTCGTCTGCGGCGCCGGCTTCGAGCCGATCACGTATTCAGCCGAGATGGTGCGACCCTCTGTCGACGATCTTCCGGATCACCCGCTTCCGGAGGGTGTGGAGATCCGGCCGGTGAGCGACGACCAGTTGCGCGCGATCTGGGAAGCCGACATGGAGAACTTCCGCGATCACTGGGGGTACGTCGAGCCGACGGAGGCCGCTTACGCCCAGTTCCTCGCATTCCCGTACTCGGACCCGACGCTGTGGAAGGTCGCATGGGACGACGAAGGCGTCGCGGGCCAGGTCCGGTCATTCATCAACACTGCGCAAAACGACGAGCACGGCCAGCAGCGCGGCTGGACCGAGTTCATCTCGACCGCGCGCCGCTGGCGGCGGCGCGGCCTCGCGAAGGCGCTCATCGTCGAGAGCATCCGCGAGCTTGCCTCGCGTGGAATGATCGACGTCGCGCTCGGCGTGCACACCGAGAATCCGAACGGCGCGTTCGATCTGTACGCGGGGCTCGGCTACGAGGTCATCGGCACGTGGACGGCCTATCGCAAGCTGCTCTGAGCGTCTGGCCCGAGGTCCATTCGATGACCCCGGAATCGATCGGCGATCGGTCAGTTCGAGGGGCGCGAGTGTGTCAGCCCTCGCCTGTGAACAGGTCGAAACCGCCCGCGAGCACAGTGTCGAGCCGACCTGTGCGGTATCCGCGCGCAGCGTCGCGAACGAGCGCGCTCGGGCCCCTCGCGATAGCGGCGGACGACCTGAGCACGAGCGTCCGCCTTTCCAAAGGCCGCCTGGAGCGCCTGCTCGCGAAGAGCGCCCTCGGTGACGCGCTCGCGCGGCTCGCACTCGGCGATCTGCACGGCGACGGTCACGCGCTCGAGCGAACGCTCATGCCGACCTGCGCCGCCTGGGAGCTCGAGGATGTGGAGGTCAGCTTCGGGCTGGAGGATCAGACCAGCGCCGAGCCCACCCGCGTGGAGCAACACACCGTCTTCCGGCCGAGTGGGTGCTACACGAGCCCCTGGGCCTTCCACTTGCGGTAGATCTGCCTCGACTTGGCGTCGAACGCCTTGACCGCATCGGCCGGGCTTTCGGCTCCATTTCGAGGGCCCCGCGCGTCGGGGCCCTCGGCGCTCTCAGAAGCGGACGACTGCTACCAGTCCCCTGGACGGTCCAGGCAACACCTACCTCGTCGAGCGAGAACGACTCGACGTCGATCCGGATCCGGCCCGCCGCAAGGTGCTCGGTCACTGCGCGATACGCCTCCCGGCGCTCGTCGGGTGAGAGCGCGAGCTCGAGTTACCGAGAATGGAGAGCCGTCTTTGCGCGAACAGCTGCGGACGCAAACGTCGCTTCCGATCCCGCCGCTGGATCAGGCCGAGAACACTCGGGCCCGAGCAGGTCAGGCGGCCTTGATCTCCATGATCTTGAACTTCACCTTCGAGCCGCGGGGGGTGATCACCTCGACGGTCTCGCCCTTCTTCCGCCCGATGATCGCACGGCCGACGGGAGACTCGTTCGAGAGCTTCTTCTCGGCCGGGTTCGCCTCCGCGGAGCCGACGATGAAGTACTCCATCGTCTCCTTCGCGTCGACGTCTCGGAGGCGCACGACCGAGCCGACAGACACCACGCTCGTGTCCACCCGCTTCGTGTCGATGAGCTGGGCGTTCGCGAGGCGGTCCTCGAGCTGCGCGATGCGGTGCTCGAGCATCATCTGCTCGTTCTTCGCGTCGTCGTACTCCGCATTCTCGGCGATCTCGCCGAACTCCCGGGCGGCGGCGATGCGGTCCGCGATCTCGCGGCGCTTGGTCGTGCGCAGGCGGTCGAGCTCTAGCTTCAGGTGCTTGTAGCCCTCAGGAGTGAGGATCACGTCCTTCACGAAAAAAATGCCTCCGAGACGAGTTGGCGGGGCCACACGAGCCCCGTCAGACGGCTGGCAATGGTAGCTGTGACCCCAAGTGGCGTCAACGGTCCGGCGAGTACCATCCGAGCGCCGTGATCGACATGATGACCTCCTGGCACATCGGGCCCGTCGAAATTCCCACGCGGCTCGTCCTCGCGCCCATGGCGGGCGTCAGCGTGCAGGCGTTTCGGAGGCAGGGCCGCCGCTACGGAGCCGGGCTCGTGTGCTCCGAGATGGTGAGCTGCGCCGGAATCGAGCACCGCAACGAGCGCACGCTCGGGTATCTCCGCGTGGCCGCAGACGAGCACCCGCTGGCAATCCAGCTCTTCGGTTGCGACCCGCGACCGATGGCCGACGCGGCGCGGATGGTAGAAGCCGCCGGCGCCGACATCGTAGACCTCAACTTCGGCTGCCCGGTCAGGAAGGTGACCCGTACCGGCGCGGGTGCAACGTTGCTCGAGGATCCCGACAGCGCGGCCCGCATCGTGGACGCCGTCGCCGAGGCTGTGGACGTCCCGGTCACCGTGAAGCTCCGCCGCGGCGTCCGCAACGGCTCTCGCGCTTGCCTCGAGCTCGGGCCCCGGTTGGTCGAGGTGGGCGCGGCGTCGCTGACGCTCCACCCCCGCTCCGCCGAGCAGATGTACACCGGAACGGCCGATCACGCACTTACGGCGGAGCTCGTCTCGCTCGTCGACGTTCCGGTGGTCGCGTCCGGCGACGTGACGTCGCGCGAGCGTGCTCACGAGGTGCTCGCAGCGACGGGCGCAGCCGCCGTGATGGTGGGCCGCGGGGCACAGGGGAATCCCTGGGCCTTGCGGGAGATCGTGGAGGCCGACGCGAGCGCTCCCTCGCGCGAGGAAGTCGCGGCCGAGCTCGTGCTCTTCATCCGCGAGTCCGTGCGCGAGCTGGGAGAGCGGAGGGCGTCCGGGTTCCTGAAGAAGTTCTACGGCTGGTACCTCGGCCAGGGCCGCTTCCCGAAGCCGTTCAAGCAGGAGCTCGTGCAACTCGAGTCGACCCCGGAGGTCGAGCGTCGTCTCTTCGCAGCGGCGCCCGGAGCAATCTCGCTCGTGGCGCAGCTCGAGGCGGAGATCCCGTCGGGCGACGAGGTCACGATCGAGCTGCCCATCTCCGTCTACGGCGGCGGTTGACTCAGTCGTCGGCGGAGCCGGTGAACGCCGTCCCGACACCGAGAGCGACGTAGACGCCGCTCGACACATACCGTCGCGCACGGATGACGCGTCGCGAACGGCGGAGCGCCAGTCCTGCTGTGCCCGCACCCAGCGCCCACACGAGATCGAGCACGAGGGCGATCGAGACGAAGACGAGCCCCAGGAGGGCGATCTGAAGTGCGGGATGCGCGCCGTCTGGATCGACGAACTGCGGCAGGAACGCCAGGAAGAAC